>NZ_JBFTSG010000014.1:0-142633 GCF_056399885.1 Cupriavidus sp. 01L45
GAACTGGGATGCGAGAGGCCCTTGAGCGCCTGGATGAAACACACCGAGGCCAGCAGGTAGAGCAGGGTGACGAGGTTCATGCTCACTTGGCGCCCTCCTCATGGCCCTTGCCGGCCTTGGCCTTGGGTTCTTTCTTCTTGAACATCTCCAGCATGCGCTGCGTCACCAGGAAGCCGCCGAACACATTGACCGCGGCGAGCGCCACCGCCAGCGTGCCCATGGTGCGGCCCACCGGGCCCTCGGTCAGGCCGGCCGCCAGCATGGCGCCGACGATGATGATGGCCGAGATTGCATTGGTCACGGCCATCAGCGGGGTGTGCAGGGCGGGCGTGACCGTCCAGACCACGTGGTACCCCACGTAGATCGCCAGCACGAAGATGATCAGGTTGATCACCGTGTGGTTCACCATTTCCATCGACTTCTCCTCCGTTGCTTGAATGCCTTGCTGCGCGGTTATCCCGTGTTCTTTTGCCTGGCCAGGCGCCTGTGAGCGCCTATTGCATCGATGCCCCGCCTGGTGCCGCGTTGTCGTCTTTCGCCCGGGTACCTTCAGCCCAGGGGCGACGGTACGGCTGAATCAGTAAATGGCATGCCGGATGCGGGCATCGCACCGGCGTTGGCTCCCGGCGCGATGTCCTCATCCGCTTACACCTTCTTGATTTCCTTGATGGCGTTGTTGTCGTCCACCAGGATGATCTTCGGCTTGTAGGTGGCGATCTCTTCGTCGCTCATCGGCGCGTAGGTGCAGATGATGAGATGGTCGCCCAGGTGCGCGCGCCGCGCGGCCGCACCGTTGAGCGAGATCTCGCCGCTGCCGCGGACGCCCTTGATGATGTAGGTGGAGAAACGCTCGCCATTGTTGACGTTGTACAGCTCGATTTTCTCGAACTCCTTCATGTCGGCCGCTTCGAGCAGATTCTCGTCGATGCCGCATGATCCCTCGTAGTGGAGGTCCGCCTGTGTCACGGTGACACGATGGAGCTTGGCGCGGAGCATGATGCGTTGCATGGGTGATACGTCCTTGGTTGATGCTGGATGAGCTTGCAGGAAAGCCCTTGGAATTGAGTCCTGACGGGCCACTTGGAATGGTTCCGGGGCTGGGTGCCGGCCGTACCGGCCGATAGCAGCAGGCGCGCTACCGTGCACCTGGCCGGAACCGCCTGGCACCATTCTAAAGCGACCGGGCCGCGGCGGGCCCGCTGTCGCTTCAGGATGCGCCGCGGACCACCTGGCCATCCTTGCACATCAGGCAGGCGGCGACGATATCGTCCTCCAGGTTCAGCGTGAACTGGCCTTCCTTGTCGATGACAAGCTTGAGGAAGTCGAGCACGTTGCGTGCATAGAGCGCCGATGCGTCGGCCGCCACCATGCTGGCCAGGTTGGTGTGGCCGATCAGCGTGACGCCGTGGCGCTCCACCACCTCGTCGGCCACCGTCAGCGGGCAGTTGCCGCCCTGCGCCGCGGCGAGGTCGACCACCACCGAGCCCGGCTTCATCGCCTGCACCGTCTCTTCCTTGAGCAGCACCGGCGCCTGGCGGCCCGGGATCAGCGCGGTAGTGATGACGATGTCGGCGGCCTTGGCGCGCTCGTGCACCAGTTCGGCCTGGCGCCGCATCCAGTCGGGCGGCATGGGGCGGGCATAGCCGCCCACGCCCTGCGCGATCTCGCGCTCTTCGTCGGTGACGAAGGGCACATCGAGGAATTTGGCGCCCAGCGATTCGATCTGCTCCTTGACGGCGGGACGCACGTCGGAGGCTTCGATGACCGCGCCCAGCCGCTTCGCGGTGGCGATGGCCTGCAGGCCGGCCACGCCGGCGCCGAGGATCAGCACGCGCGCCGCCTTGACGGTGCCGGCGGCGGTCATCAGCATCGGCATGAAGCGCTGGTAGTGGTGGGCGGCGACCAGCACGGCCTTGTAGCCGGCAATATTGGCCTGGGAGGAGAGCACGTCCATGCTCTGCGCGCGCGTCGTGCGCGGCGCGGCTTCCAGCGCGAAGGCCGTCAGCGAGGCGCGCGCCATGCGTGCATTGTTCTCTGCGTCGAAGGGATTGAGCATGCCGATCAGCGCGGCGCCGGGCTTCATCAGCGCGAGCTCGGCATCGTCGGGGGCGCGGACCTTGAGCACCAGTTGCGCGCCGAGTGCCTGGGCCGCGGTGCCAATGGTGGCGCCGACCGCCTCATAGGCCGAGTCCGGCTGGCTGGCACGCACGCCGGCTCCCGACTGGACAATGACCTGATGGCCCTGGGTCACGTATTTCTTGACCGTCTCCGGGGTGGCGGCGACACGAGTCTCACCTGCCCGCGTCTCCTGCGGGATGCCGATGTGCATCGTCAATTTCTCCTTTTGCTGGCGTCTTTGAGGCGCTGTCAAAATGATTCTGGCGATGCGGCGAGACTTGTCGTACGACGTGTACGGCAAGGCAACGCGCCTGACCAGAACCGATTCATTTCATTCTGACAATGCCGCTGATCTGCTTTAGCGGGCTGACGTCCTCGGCCCTTGTGTCCTGTCATGCGGACGGCCAGGGCCGAACGCAGCGCACAATTTTTTCGCAGCTTACAGGAATCTGACGCTTCGTGGTGACTGGCCGGTCGGCTTTTGCGCAACAGCACGGCCAACGCATGGCGGCTATCGGAGCGGTGCATGACCGGCGTCCCCAGGGCCCGCGCCGCGGCCATTGCTGTCCCTGGCTGCGTGTTGTCCGCGCGCGCCGGCGGCCTCGCGTGGATTTTTACGTCATCCCTTGGCGCACTGCTGCTTTCTTGACACCGATTTGAGACGCGACCCCGTACTGTTCCGGTCGTCGCGCGGCCATCGCCGGCGCGAGCGTTCGCTGATTTCCACCGATTGATGTCTTACCTTTCAGACAAGTTATCCATGACTGCCTTTCGCCTTGGCGCTTCACGTGCCTGCGCCGTTTCCCTTGCTGTTTCCCTTTCCGGCGCCGCGCTCTTGCTGGCTGCCCCCGCATTTGCCCAGAGCGCGCCGGGTGCGGCGGCTGCCGAAGTCTCGCCGCACGCTTTCACCGCCAACGTGACGCTGGCCAGCGAGTATCGCTACCGCGGCCTGATGCAGACCAACCGCCGTCCGGCCATCCAGGGCGGGTTCGACTACACGCATTCGAGCGGCTTCTACCTGGGCAACTGGAACTCGAGCATCAGCTGGCTGGGCGACAGCAATCCGGAAGTCTCGGCGCCGATTGAAATTGACTTGTACGGCGGCTTCAAGAACACGGTGACGCTGGGCGGCCTGGAGTGGAACTACGACGTCGGCGTGCTGCAGTACTACTACCCGGGCGACTACCCGARCGGCTTTACGCGCCCKTACACCACGGAAGTGTATGTCGGCGCCGGCTACGGTCCTGTGTTCTTCAAGTATTCGCAGGCGCTGACCAACCTGTTCGGATTCGCCGACAGCAAGTACAGCTACTACGCCGACCTGTCGGCCAATGTGCCGCTGAATTTCTGGGACCTGACGCTGAAGCCGCTACATCGGCAAGGCTACCGCCTGGGCTTCGATCACCAAGACGTTCTGAGCAGGACGCCGCCGCCTTGCCATCTTGATGACATTTTGATGGCGCCGGCGGCGAATACTGCATCAACTTGAGGCCGCCCTGCCTAGCATGGATCCATCTCCAACAGACGACCCGCCCAACGCGGGTCCCGCTCAAATGCGACAGTCGAGCCTTGCCGTGGCCTTTGCTTCCGTGCCGCGCCGCCGTCTTTCCCGTGGCCAATCACGCAACGATTCCCGCACCGGACGCCTCCCCGCATCCGGCATCGAAGCTGCACCGGCCACCGCGCCGGGGATGGCCGTGGACACCGTGCACAGCTGGATCCGGCTGCGGCTGGCGGTGGCGTCGGGCCAGGTCTTCGCGCTGCGCCAGTCGCTGCACCGCGCGATCGGCCAGCTTGCGCGCATCTACGTGGTCGAAGTGGACCATCGCCATGGCGAGACCACACTGCATGTGGAAGTCGAGCGCGGTGGCCGCGATGCCGCCATGCACGCCATCATGATGGCTTTGCCGGCTGCCGAGTTCGGTGTCACGACGATGCTGGGGCAAGACCATGCCGCGCATTGACACCGGCGGGGCTGCGCGCGAAGACAGCGCTGCCGCGCGGGCGGGTTTTGCGCCGGCGCAGCGCGAAAAGTCCCCCGCGGCGCTGTGGCTGCCGCTGGTCACGCCGATGCGAGGCGGCGAGCTGGACCTGCCCGGGGCGCAGCGCCTGGCCGCGCACTATGTGGCAAGTGGCGTGGACGGGCTGGTCATCCTGGGCACGACCGGGGAGGGCGGACTGCTCTCCCCGGCGGAGCGGCTGACGTTTACCGCCGCGGTACTGGAGGCGGTGGACGGCACGGTGCCCGTGCTGGCCGGTGCCGGCGGCGTAGATACCCGCGCCGTCTGCGAGCAGGTGCGCCAGCTCGATCGCTTCGACCTGGCTGGCTACCTGGTGCCGCCGCCGTACTACCTGCGGCCGGGCGACGAAGGCATCGCCTGGCATTTCGAGCGCGTGGCGGACGCGACCTGGCGGCCGCTGATGTTGTACAACGTGCCCAAGCGCACGGGTTGCTCGCTGTCCCCGGCACTGGTGCGGCGGCTGGCGCTGCATCCACGCATCGTGGCGGTCAAGGAGTGCGATGCCACCGGGCTGCGTGAACTGGCGTGCAACGACCTGCTCGCCGTGTTCTGTGGCGAAGATGCGGCCATGCTCGACCACCTGCTGGCCGGCGGCGACGGCGTGGTGCCGGCTTGCGCGCACATCCGCCCGGATTTGTTCGTGCGCCTGCTGCAGTTGGTGGCGGCAGGCCGCCACGAAGCCGCGCGCGCGCTGTTCGCGCGACTGGCACCGCTGATCTCGCTGCTGTTCTCCGAGCCCAATCCGGTGCCGGTCAAGGCGGCATTGGCCTTGTGCGGCCTGATCGGCTCCGAAGTCAGGCGGCCGCTGGCGCCAGCCAGCCGGGCGTTGTGCGAACAGCTCGACCGGGCGATCGCTTCGCTGCCGCCGGCGGAGGCCGCAGAGCGCACTTTGCTCTTGGCTTAGTGACGGAGCCACCGCCGCGGCCGGGTGGCGCGGATGCGCGAAAGGGCGGCAACCGGTAGAATGCCGGATTGCCTAAAATTTGTGCATCATGTCACACGACTGGAATGCCAGCGTCACGGTCGCCGCGGTTATCGAGCGCGGCGGCCGCTTCCTGCTGGTGGAAGAAGAAACCCCCGATGGCCTGCGGCTGAACCAGCCCGCCGGCCATCTCGATCCGGGCGAAAGCCTGATCCACGCCGTCATCCGCGAAACGCTGGAAGAAACCGCGCACACCTTTGAGCCGCGCGCGCTGCTGGGCTGCTATACCGCCCGCGCGCATTCGGCCGGCACCACGGCGCGGCCGGGTGGCGACATCACCTATGTGCGCTTTGCCTTTACCGGCGAACTGGGCGCGCTCGATGCCGGGCGCCAGCTCGACGTGGGCATCGTGCGCACGGTGTGGATGAGCGCCGATGAGATCCGTGCCTGTCCCGATCGGCATCGCACGCCGCTGCTGATGGCCTGCATCGATGACTACCTGGCGGGCAAGCGCTTCGCGCTCGACGCGCTTTACACCCATCCCTCGGTGGTGGCCGGCGGAGCGCGGTCATGAGCGCGGGCAAGCGCGTGGTGGTGGGCATGTCGGGCGGGGTGGATTCCTCGGTGACGGCGTGGCTGCTCAAGCAGCAGGGCTACGAGGTGATCGGCCTGTTCATGAAGAACTGGGAAGACGACGACGACGGCGAGTACTGTTCGACCCGGCAGGACTGGCTGGACGTGGTGTCGGTGGCCGACCTGATCGGCGTCGACGTGGAGGCAGTCAATTTCGCCGCCGAGTACAAGGATCGCGTCTTCGCCGATTTCCTGCGCGAATACTCGGCGGGCCGCACGCCGAACCCCGACGTGCTCTGCAATGCCGAGATCAAGTTCAAGGCCTTCCTGGACCATGCCATGTCGCTGGGCGCGGACACCATCGCCACCGGCCACTACGCGCGCGTGCGCGAAGTGGCGGCAGGGGCGGGCGGGAGCCGGTTCGAACTGCTCAAGGCCTTCGACCACACCAAGGACCAGAGCTATTTCCTGCACCGGCTGAACCAGGCGCAGTTGTCGCGCACGCTGTTCCCGCTGGGCGAGATGCCCAAGACGCGGGTGCGCGAGATCGCCGCCGAGATCGGCCTGCCCAATGCGAAGAAGAAAGACTCCACCGGCATCTGCTTTATCGGCGAGCGGCCTTTCCGCGACTTCCTCAACCGCTACCTGCCGACCAGGCCGGGCCCGATGATGACACCCGACGGCAAGGAAGTCGGCCAGCATATCGGCTTGGCTTTCTACACGCTGGGGCAGCGCAAGGGCATCGGCCTGGGTGGCAGCCGCACCGGCAATGGCGATGCCTGGTACGTGGCGCGCAAGGACATGGCCAGCAATACGCTGTATGTGGTGCAGGGCCACGAGCATCCGTGGCTGCTCACGCCCACGCTTGATGCGGCCGACCTGTCATGGGTGGCGGGCGAGGGCCCGGCGGCTGGCACCACGTTGTCGGCCAAGTCGCGCTATCGCCAGAGCGACGCTCCGTGCACGGTGGCGGCGTCCACCGGCGATGCACTGCAACTGACCTTCGCGCAGGCGCAGTGGGCGGTCACGCCGGGCCAGTCCGCCGTGCTGTACGACGGCGACATCTGCCTGGGCGGCGGCATCATCCAGTGATGCGCGGCGCTGCCAGGGCATGAAAAAACCGGCCGTCTGGCCGGTTTTTTCATGGGCAGCCCGGAACGGCTCAGCCGCGCGGCGGCTCGGTGTCGATAAACGACTGGCGCTTGCCGAGCTTGTCCTGGTACACCGCGAGACGCGGGTGGCGCTCGCGCCAGGCGATGTCCGGGAAGCGGAAGTCGAGGTACGACAACGCGCAACCCACGGCCACGTCGGCCAGCGAGTAATGGTTGCCCGAGCACCAGGGCCGGTCGGCCATGCCGTCGGCGATGGCGGCCACCGCGGCGTCGATCTTGCCGAGCTGGCGCTTGACCCAGCGCTCGCTGCGCTGCTCCGGCTCGCGCTGGGTGTGTTCCAGGCGCGCCAGCAGGGCGGCATCGAGCAGGCCGTCGGCCAGCGCTTCCCAGCAGCGTACCTCGACGCGCTCGCGCCCGGCTTGCGGAATCATCCGGCTGACCGGCGTCAGCGTGTCGACATACTCGACGATCACGCGCGAATCGAAAATCGCGCCGCCGTCTTCCATGACCAGGCACGGTACCTTTCCCAGCGGGTTGAACTGGCCGATGGTGGTATCCGGCGACCACACGTCCACCTCGACCATCTGGTAGTCGATCTTCTTTTCCGCCATCACCACGCGCACCTTGCGCGCGTAAGGGCTGGTTTGCGATGCATACAGCTTCATGGACTCCCCTCGAGCTTGTTATGAAGTGCATCGGCGCTCCAGGCACGGCGGCCACGCCGGTGCGTCCGGCCGGCATGCCCGATGCACTTCATAACAGGCTAGCGGATCGGCGAGCGCGAGTATACCCGTGCCCCGCCCCGGATGTGCCCCGGGCGGGCGCAGCAGTGTCGTGGTGCCGATACGCGCGGGGTGGCCGGGCCCGCGAACGCGTCCACAGAAGGACAGCCACGATGGTAAAATGCCCGCTTTCCGCCGCGCTGCCAGTCGGTTGGCGCGCCTGATTAGGCTCTTTTCGTGCCGCTTCGGTATCGTTTCGGTGCTTTTTCACCTCTTTTGATCCGTTCCGGTCTTGTCGCTGACCGCTTCGGCTCGCCAGGGGTGGCGCCAGGCCACGTGCCCGCGCAATTTGCCCGCCCGGCCACGCTTGCGTAACCAGTTCCCCTATCCCTCCGGTCTCCCAGCATGTCTTCTTCCTCGCTTTCTCCGCTCACCGCCCTGTCCCCCATCGATGGCCGCTACGCCTCCAAGGCCGATGCGCTGCGCGAGTGGCTCTCGGAAGCTGCCTTCATGCGCAACCGCGTCAAGGTCGAAGTGCATTGGCTGATCGCGCTGTCGCAAGCCGGCCTGCCGGATATGCCCAAGTTCTCGCCGGCATCCGAAGCGGCCCTGCTGGCCCTGGTGGACAATTTCACCGAAGCCCACGCGTCGCGCATCAAGGAGATCGAGGCGGTCACCAACCATGACGTGAAGGCCGTGGAGTACTGGCTCAAGGAGCAGGTCAAGGGCAACGCCGAGCTGGAAGCCGCCAGCGAATTCATCCATTTCGCCTGCACCTCGGAAGATATCAACAATACCTCGCACGGCATGATGCTCAAGGGCGCCCGCGAAGGCGTGATCCTGCCGGCGCTGCAGCGCGTGCATGCGCGCCTCGTGGAACTGGCCCACGCCAACGCCCGCCAGCCGATGCTGTCGCGCACCCACGGGCAGCCGGCCAGCCCGACCACGCTGGGCAAGGAAATGGCCAATGTGGCGGCGCGCCTGGCACGTGCCATCGAACGCATCCAGCGCGTGGAACTGCTGGGCAAGATGAACGGCGCGGTGGGCAACTACAACGCGCACCTGTCGGCGTATCCGGCCTTCGACTGGGAAGCTTTCTCGAAGCAAGTGATCGAGACCCGCCTGGGCCTGACCTTCAATCCCTACACCATCCAGATCGAGCCGCACGACTACATGGCCGAGCTGTTCGACGCCATTGCCCGCGCCAACACCATCCTGCTGGACCTGAACCGCGACATCTGGGGCTATATCTCGCTGGGCTACTTCAAGCAGCGCACCAAGGCTGGCGAAATCGGCTCGTCGACCATGCCGCACAAGGTCAACCCGATCGACTTCGAGAATTCCGAAGGCAACCTGGGTCTGGCCAATGCGGTGCTGCGCCACCTGTCGGAAAAGCTGCCGCTGTCGCGCTGGCAGCGCGATCTGACCGATTCCACGGTGCTGCGCAACATGGGCGTGGCCTTTGGCTACAGCCTGCTGGCCTACGAGGCCTGCCTGCGCGGCCTGGGCAAGCTGGAAACCAACCCCGAGCGCCTGGACGAAGACCTCGACAACTGCTGGGAAGTGCTGGCCGAGCCGGTCCAGACCGTGATGCGCCGCTTCGGCGTGCCCAACCCCTACGAGCAGCTCAAGGAGCTGACGCGCGGCAAGGGCATCTCGCGCGAGGCGCTGCAGACCTTCATCGGCGGCCTGGCGATTCCCGACGATGCCAAGAAGCTGCTGCTGGAAATGACCCCGGCCAGCTATATCGGCCGCGCGGTGAGCCTCGCCGAACGGGTGTAATCTTCCCGGCGTGGGCGGTCCGAGCGTTTCGGATCGCACCTTGCCGGCAGGCACGTTGCAATAAAGCCACCCCATGGGTGGTTTTTTTGTTACGCGCCCGGCATGCGCACAGGCGGGCAGGCGCCGCGTCCTGGTTGCGACGAATTGTCACTTCAAACCATTTGAATGATTCCATGAATTTCAGACCGTTCCGCAACACGCCGGGCGCACAATAATGCGAGAATTCAACGGCACGCATGATTGCCATTCAGTAAAAGTTTATGAAACGCCCGCATAGGGCAGGGGTCTTCTTCCATGCATTCCCAAGCCAAAGCCAGTGCCCACGCCGGCACCGCTCCAGGGCCGTCATCGGCGTCCGCTTATGGCGCGACCGCGATCGGCCTGCACTGGATCATCGCCTTGCTGATCTTTGCCGCCTTCGGGCTGGGCCTGTACATGACCAGCATCCCGGGCCTGTCGATGCTCAAGCTCAAGCTGTTTTCATGGCACAAGTGGATCGGCGTGACGGTATTCGCCTTTGCCGCGCTGCGCGTGCTCTGGCGCGCTACGCACCGCGCTCCGGCTCCGGCAGCCGGCACCCCGGCCTGGCAGGCCAAGGCGGCCCACGCCGCCCACGTGCTGCTGTACGTGCTGATCGTGGTGGTGCCGGTTACCGGCTACCTGTACAGCTCAGCCTCAGGCGTTCCCGTGGTCTACCTTGGCATCTGGCAACTGCCCGCGCTGCTCGAGAAAAACGATGAGCTCAAGGAAATCCTGAAGCTGGCGCATATCTGGCTGAACTACCTGATGGCCGTCATCGTCGTAGTCCATGCGGCCGCCGCCCTCAAGCATCAGTTCATCGAGCGCGACGGTACACTGGCGCGCATGCTGCCGTTCCTCAAGTAGGGCAAGGCGGGGCCCCGTCCCGTTTCTCCGCCCTGACTGACCATTGACCGAGGGCCGCACGGCCCTCCTAGCGACAGGAGTTCTTTTCATGAAACGCATTCCCCGCGCGAGCGCGCTCCTGATGGCGGCCACGCTGGCCACCGCCGGCATCGGGGCGAATTACGCCTGGGCCCAGGTCGACGCGGCCAAGAGCTCGGTCACCGCGACAGCCCGCCAGATCGGCGTGCCGATGGAAGGCAAGTTCAAGAAATTCGATGCCGCGGTATCGTTCGATCCCGCCAAGCTGGCAGCGTCCTCGGCCAAGGTCGAGATCGACGTGTCCAGCTTCGAGATCGGCGATGCAGAGACCACCAAGGAGGTAAAGGGGCGCGACTGGTTCGACGCGGCCAAGTACCCCAAGGCGGTGTTCCAGTCGACCAGCATCAAGGCCGGCGCAGCCGGCAAGTATGAGGTGGCGGGCAAGCTCACCATCAAGGGCAAGACCCAGGACGTGGTGATTCCGGCAAGCTATCGCCAGGACGCCGGCGGCCAGGTGTTCGAAGGTGTGCTGCCGATCAAGCGCACCGTGTATAACATCGGCGATGGCGAGTGGAAGGATACTTCCGTCGTTGCCGACGATGTCCAGATCAAATTTCGTATCGTGACCGCGGCCAGGAAGTAAGCGCGCAGCGCCCGTATTCCCTGTCGCACCTTTGTACCTTTGCTGTTCATCCCCAACTTTTTGCCGGGAGTTCTCATGAAACTGCGCACCATCCTCGCCGCTGTCGCGGCCCTTTCCGCCAGCGCCGCCGTCGGCGTGGCGTCCGCCAACACGGTGACTTACAACCTCGATCCGACCCACACGTACCCGAGCTTCGAAGCCGACCACCTTGGCGGCCTGTCGACCTGGCGCGGCAAGTTCGAGAAGTCGAGCGGCGTGGTGACGCTGGATCGCGTTGCCAAGACCGGCACGGTGGACATCAAGATCGACGCCGCCTCGGTCGACTTCGGCAACAGCAAGCTGAACCAGCACGCGAAGGGCCCCGACATGTTCAATGTCGAAGCCTTCCCGGAAGCCACCTACAAGGGCAAGTTCACCAAGTTCAATGGCGACGTGCCGACCGAAGTCGATGGTCTGCTGACCCTGCATGGCGTGACCAAGCCGGTCAAGCTGGAGATCCGCGATTTCAAGTGCATCCAGCATCCGATGCTCAAGCGCGAAGCCTGCGGCGCCGATGCCGTGGGTAGCTTCAGCCGTGCCGATTTCGGTATCGACTACGGCGTGAAGATGGGTTTCAAGCCCGAGGTCAAGCTGGCGATCCAGGTCGAAGGCGTGAAGGCCGACTAAGACGGACGACAGATACGTCGCGAGGTCCGGGGGTTGCCCCCGACTTCGCGCATCTGGGTAACAAAGAAAAAGGCCGGGGCGCAATCCCGGCCTTTTTCTTTGTTACCAGCACATTGGGCAAGCCTGCGCGGGCATCGCCCAGGTTGTGTTGTCCGCACCTGGCGGCCACAGTACAATGATCCGCTAGTATTCAGTTACAGTCTCACTCAGTCACAGTCTCAGTCACCGTTACCAGGGTGTAGTCGCGTGCGTGCCTGCCTGCCATCAGTCAAGGACGCCCATGCCCGCAACCGATTACCGACATGTATCCCAGCAGTACCCCCTGATACTGGTCTAGCGTAGCGATCCATCGCCCTACGAGCTGTACCCGGCCAGTCAATGCCACACTGTTGAACTGGGCGGCCGGCAGCGTTTCTCGGATTTCTCTGGCGCAATACCGTGTACTCCCAAACGCAAATCGATCCGGTGGTCAGTTTCCGCAACTCGCAGGGCGAGCAGGTGCGGGGCACAATTATCAATCTCCAGAGAAAGTCTCTGGTGATGGAAATCTACAACCCATACTCGATCGTCCAGGTCAGCGAGGTGCTGAGCGAGCTGAGTGTGCGCATGGGGACCAAGAACGCCTACCTGGGCAAGGCGGTGGTGATGAGCCTGGTGAACACCGGCCTCACCGCGGTGGTATCGCTCACGCTGATCGACGAATGGCGCGAGTTGAGCGACCTGCCCAACGAGCCGAAATCGGTCGGGCGCGAAGCAGAACTGTTTATCAAAGACTGGGACGCGCGCTTCAATATCCGGCGCGATTACCAGATCGTGGTCAATGAAATGCGCGCGTTTCTCTCTGAAGTATCGCGCTGGGTCGAGCAGGTCGACCTGACCGAAAACCTGCCCAAGACCGATGGACGGTTGCGGGAGGACGTGTTCTACGAGCTGGCCACGCCGATCATGCTCAAGACCAAGTCCTACCTGGACCGGCTGGAAGGCGAGGCCGAGCAGGTGGACGCCGAGATCGCGCCCGTGCACCGTACCTATGCGCAGTCGGCCCTGCATCCGTTGCTGCTGCGCGCCCCCTTTGTCTATCGCACCTTCACCAAGCCGCTGGGCTACGCCGGCGACTACGAGATGGTCAACCAGATCCTGAGCGACCCGCAGCAGGGCCCGACCACTTACTTCCAGATTGTCAACACGGCCTTCCTCAAGGCGGCGGTAGCCACCGCCCACCGCAACCGGATCGACCTGCTGGTGGACTTCCTGTCGCGCCAGGCGGACGCCGCCCGTGCGGCCGGCAGGCCGTTCCGCGTGCTCAATGTCGGTTGCGGCCCGGCCTTCGAGATCCAGCGCTTCGTGCGTGAATATGCGCAGCCCGAGCTGCTGTCGTTCCAGTTGGTCGATTTCAGCGAGGAGACGCTGGCCTACACCAAGTCCTCCATCGAAAATTCGGCGGCCTCGGCGGGGCACAAGGTATCGGTGGAGATGGTGCACCAGTCGGTGCATGAACTGCTCAAGCGCAAGATTTCGCCGGACGATGCCGCGCTGCGCGAGTTCGACGCGGTGTATTGCGCGGGGCTGTTCGACTACCTGTCGGATAAGGTGTGTTCCCGGCTGCTAAGCTATTTTGCCGCGCGTACACGGCCTGGCGGCCAGCTGCTGGTGACCAATGTCCACTCCGCCAACCCCGAGAAGTTCGGCATGGAACATTTGCTGGAGTGGTACCTGATCTATCGCGACGAGGCCAGGATGAGTATGCTGCTGCCCGAGCAATCCCGCGACCATAAGCTCTATGTCGACCAGACCGGAGTCAATGTGTTCGCCGAAGCGATCATCCTCTGAAACACCAGTAGCCGGCCCAGCCATGAGCACGAATCAACTTTACGCGGGTTACCAGACCGAGCTGGCGGATTTCCGCCTGGCCTTCAGCCGCGGCGGCGCGTATACCGCCATCGTGCTGGTGCTGCTCGGCGTGGGGCTGGACTATGGCCAGTACCCGCAGCTGCAGGCGCCGTTCGCGGTGGCGCGCGTGCTGGTGTCGCTGCTGATCGCCGGCATTGTCATGCTGTTGTACAGCACCGCGGGGCGGCGCTTCGCGCCGTGGCTGACCTTGTCATGGCTGCTGCTGCCGCAGATCATGATCTCCTGGATGATCTGGCATACGGACGGCGTGGAATCGCCCTACTACGTGGGGCTGAACCTGGCCATCTTCGCCTCCGGCATCGCATTGCCTTTCGGCCTGTGGCAGAACCTGGTGTTCGGGGTCCTTTCCTACCTGTTCTACCTGCTTGCCTGCCTGCTGCATTCCGGCGGCATCGAGCCGGCCGGCACCTTTATCGTCAATTCGCTGTTCCTGCTGTTTGCCGCGGCGGCCAGCGCGGTCTATACCTTCTTCAACGAGCGGGCGCGCTTCATGCTTTTCCGCCTGAAGGCCGAAGTGGCGGAAAAGAACGCCGAGCTCGAAGTCATCAACCGCAAGCTGGTCGACATCAAGGGCCAGATGCTGCAGCAGGAAAAGATGGCCGCCATCGGTACGCTGGCCGCGGGCCTGCTGCATGAGGTCAACAACCCGGTCAACTTTTGCCTGATGGCGATCGAGGTTGCGCTGGAAGAGCCGGTAGCCAAGAATGAGCCGATGCTGCAGGAGTGCCTGGTCGATGCCAAGCAGGGCATGCAACGTATCCAGCATATCGTGTCGGACCTGAAGACTTTTGCCTATCGCAAGCCCGGCGCCGAAGCCGAAGGCACGCCGTTCCTGTTCGAAAAGGCGCTCGATTCGTCGATCCGGCTGACCGCGCATGAGTTGCGCGGGGTCGCCGTCACGCGCGAGTTGCCCACCGATACGCTGGTACTGGGCGACGAAGCGGCGGTGATCGGCGTGCTGATCAATTTGTTTTCCAATGCCGCGCTGGCCATGCGCAAGGCCGGCACGCAGAGCCCGGCGATCCACACCACGGTGAAGTGGGTCGAGCGCCGGTTGCATGTCACGGTCAAGGACAATGGCCCCGGCATCGCGTCCGAGCACCTGGCGCGCGTGTTCGAGCCGTTCTTCACGACACGTGAAGTCGGGCAGGGCCTAGGCCTGGGCCTGTCGATCAGCTACGCGGTGATCGAGCGCCATGGTGGCGTGCTGTTTGCTGAAAGCGAGCTGGGCCAGTGGGCCTCGTTCAGCTTCGACCTGCCGCGAGCCGACTGAGGAGCGTCATGAGCGATGCCCGGCAACCGAAGCTTACCGTCCTCTACGTCGATGACGAGGAGATGGCATGCAAGTACTTCGCCCGCGCGGTTGGCACGGAGTACGAGGTGCTGGTCGCCAGCGGCGCCGATGAGGCAATCGTCGTCCTGCGCCGGGAGAGCGCGCGCGTCGCCGTGCTGGTGACGGATTTCCGCATGCCAGGCCGTAATGGCGGCGACCTGCTGCGACAGGTGGCGCTCGAGTACCCGCAGATCGTCCGCATCCTGGTGACCGCCTATGCGGACAAAGACATGCTGTTGCAGACGGTCAACACCGGCGAGGTGTTCCGCATCCTGGAGAAGCCCCTCGAACTGGGGCAGGTGCGCGAGACGCTGCGACTGGCGGCGGAACGTTACCGCGAGCGTTCGGTGCGCCACCAGCGCCTGATGGCGATCGACGAGACGCTCGCCTTTCTCGCCCATGAACTGAATACACCGCTGGCGGCGATCGCAAATTTTGCCCGCGGCATCGAAAGCCGGATCGCGGCGGAATACAATCCGCAGCGCCAGAGCGAGATCGGCCAGGCGGCAACGTCGATGCACGACAACGCGCAGTATTGCCTGGCCGTGATTTCGTCTTTCCTGCAGTCGGTGCGCAGCAGCGGGGGCCGGCCCAGCACGCAGCCCAATGCCAGCCGGGAAGTGACTGCCGGCGCCCTGATCGCCGCGCTGCTCGATACCTACCCGTTCGCGGGGCCGCAGCGCGAGTGGGTGCAGGTCGAGATGCAAGACGACTTTGCCGTGCGCACGCTGCCCAATTGCGTGGCGCTGGTCTTGTCGTCGCTGCTGTCCAACTCGCTGCGCGCCCTCGATGGCGTCGCCGCGCCGTCGCTGCGCTTCGTGGTGGCGGCCGAGCCCGAGGCCGCGATCCGCATTTGCGACAACGGCCCGGGCATACCGCCGGAAGTGATGGGGCGCCTGCTGGTGGACCCGGTCACCACCCATGCGAATACGGGTGGCAACGGGCTGGGCATGATTTTCTGCAACCGTGTCATGCAGTCTTTCGGTGGCGGCATCCGGATCGAGTCGACGTCCGGTGCGGGCACCACCGTAACACTGGATTTTCCAAATACCAAGAGTCGAATGCACAGGAGTAATCGATGAACGAACCGAATGCCACGCAGGCACCATCACCGGCGATTCTGTTCGTCGATGACGAGGCGACGGCCGTCAAGTATTTCCAGCGTGCCATCGGAGCCCTGGCGCCGGTCGTGACCGGCGGCTCGGTGGAAGAAGGCAAGGCGCTGCTGGATGCGCACGCCGACAGCCTGGCGGTCCTGGTCTCCGACCAGCGGATGCCAGGCGAGTACGGCAACGAACTGCTGCGCTACGCGCGCGAGCGCTATCCGCATATCGTGCGGATCCTGACGACGGCCTACTCGGAGATCGAGCACACCGTCGCCGCGGTCAACGAAGGCCAGATCCACCGCTACATCAAGAAGCCGTGGGACATTACCGCGCTGCGCATGGAGCTCAAGCAGGCGCTGGAGATGGCAGGCCTGCGCAAGGAACGCGACCAGTTGCTGCGCGAGAAGCTGAGCGTGCTGCAAAGGCAGACCATCGCCGCGCGCATCGGCCTGATCCGCACGCTGTCGGCCAGCCTGATTGGCCCGGAGCGTTTCCAGCCGGTGGAAACCTACCTGGCTTCGGCCGCGCTGGCAGGCGTACAGAATCCCGAGCCGGACTGGCTGCTGATGGACTACGCCGACCTGGTGGCGGCGGAAAGCCGGCGCAGCGGCAGCTTCGGCTATGCGGTGGCGGCAAGGCTCGCGGGCCTGCGTACGCAATTCACCGGCCGTGGCGCGGGCGATGCTGTGGCGCTACTGGCCGAGACGCTGGCCGAGGCCGGCGGGGTGGACGTGGTGCGCCGGGATGGCGATGCCCTGGTGTGGATTCACGGTGCCGCGCTTGGCGAATACCTGGGCGAGCCGGTGGACAAGGAGGTCTCCGCGCGCCATGTGGCCTGGCTGGCCGGACTGCTGTGGCTGGATGAAGCCGGCGGGGCGCTGAAGGCCGTGCGCGAGGGCGGCTCGATCGTCTACCGCGCCGCCGAGCGCACGGCCGAGTTTTCCGCGGATCGCCTGGCGGTGTGGATCGAGCAGTTCTGACGCGCTGGCGACATACGGTGCCCGGATCGAAGCGGGCAGGCGCGGCAATGAAAAATGGGCACCCGAAGGTGCCCATTTTTCATTGACGGAGAATCCGTTGCGGGGCCGTCAGGCCTGCGCGCCGAAGTTCGGGTCGTCGCGGTCGACGTCGCCCGGCTTCTTCTCGCCCTTGACCAGGTCCTCGCGCTTGACGCCCAGCCACATGGCCAGCGCCGCGGCAACGAACA
The DNA here is from genome assembly GCF_056399885.1 of Cupriavidus sp. 01L45. Lineage (NCBI taxonomy): Bacteria > Pseudomonadati > Pseudomonadota > Betaproteobacteria > Burkholderiales > Burkholderiaceae > Cupriavidus > Cupriavidus sp. 01L45. The sequence goes on from NZ_JBFTSG010000014.1 coordinate 17,020, forward strand.
CCGAGGAGTAGATGCCGAACAAGATGCCGACGGTCAGCGCCAGTGCGAAGTAGTGCAGGGTGGGGCCACCGAAGAAGAACATCGACAGCACCATCATTTCGGTCGAACCGTGGGTGATGATGGTCCGCGAGATGGTGCTGGTGATCGCGTTGTCGATGATCTCATGCGTGGTCATCTTGCGGTACTTGCGGAAGTTCTCGCGGATCCGGTCGAAGATCACGACCGATTCGTTGACCGAGTAGCCCAGCACCGCCAGGATCGCCGCCAGCACCGACAGGGAGAATTCCCACTGGAAGAAGGCGAAGAAGCCCAGGATGATCACCACGTCGTGCAGGTTGGCGATGATGCCGGCGACAGCGAACTTCCACTCGAAGCGGAACGACAGGTAGATCACGATGCCGGCCACCACGCACAGCAGCGCCAGCAGGCCGTCGGTGGCCAGTTCCTTGCCGACCTGCGGACCGACGAACTCGACACGCTGGAGCTTGACATCCGGTGCGGCGGCCTGCAGCGCGCCCATCACCTGCTCGCTCTGCTGGGCCGAGGTGACGGGCTTGCCGTCAGGGCCTTTTTGCAGCGGCAGGCGGATCATCACGTCGCGCGAGGTGCCGAAGTTCTGCACCTGCACGTCGCTGTAGCCCAGCTTGCCGACCTGGCCGCGGATATGCTCGAGATCGGCCGGCTGCTGGTAGTTGACCTCCATCACCGTGCCGCCCGTGAACTCGATCGACAGGTGCAGGCCCTTGTGCGCGAGGAAGAATACGGCGGCGGCAAACGTCAGGAAGGAAATCACGTTGAAGATCAACGCGTGCTTCATGAACGGAATGTCGCGCCGGATGCGGAAGAATTCCATGTTGAATCCTGTTTAATACGGCAGCTGTGCTGCTGTTTTGTACTGCAGGTCTATGCTGGTTGGCTGCCGCGCGCCCGGCGCGGCAGCCATGATGCTTACTTGGCGACGGTGCCCTGGCTGTCCGAGCCCGGCTTCCAGATCTGGCCGATCGCCACGCTCTGCAGCTTCTTCTTGCGACCGTACCAGAGGTTGACCAGGCCACGATTGAAGAACACCGCCGAGAACATCGAGGTCATGATGCCCAGGCAGTGCACCACGGCGAAGCCGCGCACAGGGCCGGAGCCGAAGGCCAGCAGCGCCAGGCCGGCGATCAGCGTGGTCACGTTCGAGTCCAGGATGGTGGCCCAGGCGCGGTCGAAGCCGACGGCGATTGCCATCTGCGGCGTAGCGCCCGCGCGCAGTTCCTCGCGGATACGTTCGTTGATCAGCACGTTGGCGTCGATGGCCATGCCGAGCACCAGCGCGATAGCGGCGATGCCGGGCAGCGTCAGCGTGGCCTGCAGCATCGACAGCACCGCCACCAGCAGCAGCAGGTTGACGGCCAGCGCGGCCACCGAGAACACGCCGAACAGCATGTAGTACAGCATCATGAAGACGGCAATGGCACCGAAGCCGTAGGCCACGGAGTCAAAACCCTTCTTGATGTTGTCCGCGCCCAGCGACGGGCCGATGGTGCGTTCCTCGATGATTTCCATCGGCGCGGCCAGCGAGCCGGCGCGCAGCAGCAGGGCCAGGTCGTTGGCGGCTTCGGTGGAGTAGGAGCCGGTGATCTGGAAGCTGGAGCCGAGTTCGGACTGGATGGTCGCGACAGTCAGGACCTCGCCCTTGCCCTTCTCGAACAGCACGATGCCCATCGGCTTGCCAATGTTCTCGCGCGAGACGTCGCGCAGCACGCGGCCGCCCTGGGCGTCGAGCTTGATGTTGACGGAGGGACGCTGGTTCTGGTCGAAGCCGGCCGAGGCGCTTTCAATGCGGTCGCCGGTGAAGATGACCTGCTTCTTGAGCACCACCGGGGCGCCGTTGCCCTGCGTGAACAGCTCGCTGCCGAAGGGGATCGGGTCGCCCGGACGCGGGTTGCGAGGTGCCTCGGGGTCCGCCAGGCGGGCTTCCAGCGTAGCGGTGCGGCCGATGATGTCCTTGGCCTTGGCGGTGTCCTGCACGCCCGGCAGCTGTACCACGATGCGGTCGGCGCCTTGCTGCTGGATCACCGGCTCGGCCACGCCGAGCTCGTTGACCCGGTTGTGCAGGGTGGTGATGTTCTGCTTGACCGCCGCATCCTGCACCGCCTTGCGGGCGGCCTCGGTGAATACGCCGGCGATGTTGCTGCCGTCCGGGGTGAACGCCAGCTCGCGCAGGCTATCGGCCAGGATGGCACGCGCCTTGGTGGCGTCGTCGGCGTTATTGAAGCGCACCGTCAGGCGATCGCCGTCGCGGTCGATGCCGCCATGGCGGATGCCCTTGTCGCGCAGCAACGTGCGGGCGTCGCCGGCGAGGCTGTCGAGCTTCTTGTCGACCGCGCCCTTCATGTCCACCTGCAGCAGGAAGTGCACGCCACCGCGCAGGTCCAGCCCCAGGTACATCGGCAGCGCGTGCATGGCGGTGAGCCAGCGCGGCGAACCCGACAACAGGTTGAGCGCGACCACGTAGGTGGCGTCACTGGGGTCCGGGTTGAGCGTGCGCGTCAGGATGTCCTTGGCCTTGAGCTGCTCGTCGGGCGTGCGGAAACGTGCCTTGACCGAGCCGGACTGGCCGTTCAGGTCGAAGAACATGCCGTCGGGCTGCAGGTTGTTCTGTGCCAGGATCTGCTCGATCTGCTTCTGCATGGCCAGGTCGATCTTGACCGTGGCCTTGGCGGAGGAGACCTGCACGGCAGGCGCCTCGCCGAAGAAGTTCGGCAGCGTATAGGTGATGCCGATGGCCAGCGCCACCAGGATCACGAGGTATTTCCAAAGCGGATAACGATTCATCTTTGGCCAGTCGTTCTTCGGTTGGCGGGGCCGACGTTACCGTCAGCAGGGAGGTCGGCACCACCGCACCGGTTGGCAAACAGCCGCCTGGCATCCACGGATAACCCGGGCTGGATCAGGCGGCTGCGGGGGCACGCGCGCTAAAGGCGTGCCGGGAAGGGCGAAAAAGCAGGCTAACGGGCGGGAGAGCGGTAAAAGCCGGAATATGGCAACGATCCACCCGCTATCGCGGTGCTCAGAGCGACTTCAGCGAGCCCTTGGGCAGCACCGTGGTGACCGCGCTCTTCTGCACCGTGATTTCGGTGCCCGCGGCGATTTCGAGGGTCACGTATTGCTCGTTGACCTTGGTGACGCGGCCAAGGATACCGCCGGCGGTGACCACTTCGTCATTCTTGGCCAGGGCTTCCATCATTGCCTTCGCTTCTTTCTGGCGCTTCATCTGCGGGCGGATCATGATGAACCACAGCACCGCGAACATCAGGATGATAGGCAGGAAACTCATCAGGCCACCCGCCGCGCCGCCGGTGACACCGGCAGTCTGGGCAAATGCGTTAGAAATCAGCACGTTGCTTCTCCGTCACAAAGTCAGTCAGTTAGTCGATCATTCTACCACCCGCTTGCAACCGCACTGCACGCCGGATAAGGGCAATTGCAGTGGTTTACGGGTTTGTTCGGAGCGCCTTGGGCGCCGCTTGCGGCAGCCGGGCACCGCTATTCGACCGGCGCCCGGCGGAAAGTTCACGCCGGCGCGCCGGGTGCGGCTCACTGCGGCCCGCGCGCGCGGTCGGCGGCGAACTGCAGGCGGAAGGCTTCGAAGCGGTGCTGCTCGATGGCTTCGCGCATTTCGGCCATCAGTTGCAGGTAGTAATGCAGGTTGTGGATGGTGTTCAGGCGCGCGCCGAGGATCTCGCCGACCCGGTGCAGGTGATGCAGATAAGCGCGCGAGAAGTTGCGGCAGGTATAGCAGCCGCAGCTCTCGTCCAGCGGCCGCGTGTCGTTGCGGTGGACGGCGTTCTTGATCTTGACGTCGCCGAAGCGGGTGAATAGCCAGCCGTTGCGGGCATTGCGGGTCGGCATCACGCAGTCGAACATGTCGACACCGGCCGCCACGCCCGCCACCAGGTCTTCCGGCGTGCCCACGCCCATCAGGTAGTGGGGCTTGTGGGCCGGCAGGCGCGGCGCCACGTGCTCCAGCACGCGCATCATGTCTTCCTTGGGCTCGCCAACGGACAGCCCGCCGATGGCGTAGCCGTGGAAGTCCAGTTCGGACAACCCGGCCAGCGACTCGTCGCGCAGGTCTTCGAACATGCCGCCCTGGACGATGCCAAACAGCGCGTTGGGGTTGGCCAGGCGCTTGAATTCGTCGATCGAACGCTTGGCCCAGCGCAGGCTCATGCGCATGGAAGTCGCCGCCTCCGCATGGGTGGCGGGACGGCCTTCGATCTCGTATGGCGTGCACTCGTCGAACTGCATCACGATGTCGGAGTTCAGCGTGCGCTGGATCTGCATCGAGATCTCGGGCGACAGGAACAGCTTGTCGCCGTTGACCGGCGAGGCGAAGGTCACGCCATCCTCGGTGATCTTGCGCAGCGCGCCCAGCGAAAACACCTGGAAGCCGCCCGAATCGGTCAGGATCGGCTTGTCCCAGCCCATGAAGCGGTGCAGGCCGCCGTGGGCCTCCACCACTTCCAAACCGGGGCGCAGCCACAGGTGGAAGGTGTTGCCCAGGATGATCTGCGAATTGATCTCGTTCAGTTCGAGCGGCGACATCGCCTTGACCGAACCGTAGGTGCCGACCGGCATGAAGATCGGGGTCTCGACCACGCCGTGGTTGAGGGTGACGCGGCCGCGGCGGGCGTTGCCGTCGGTGGTGAGCAGTTCGAAGTTGAGCATGGCTGGAATCGGGTTCGGGCAGTCGGTACGGAGCTGGCGCGGCGCGCTCAGGGCTGGGGCTGGCGCGTCAGCAGCATGGCGTCGCCGTAGCTGAAGAAGCGGTAGCGCTGCGCCACCGCATGGCGGTAAGCGGCGCGGATGGGCTCCACCCCGGCCAGCGCCGATACCAGCATCAGCAAGGTCGACTTGGGCAGGTGGAAGTTGGTGATGAGGGCATCCACCACGCGGAACCGGTAGCCCGGCGTGATGAAGATATCGGTGTCCCCGCGCCCGGCGGTCAGCGTGCCATCGGCAGTGCCGGCGGATTCCAGCGCGCGCAGCGAGGTGGTGCCGACCGCGATCACGCGGCCGCCGGCGGCGCGCGTGTCGCGCACGGCCTGGGCCAGTGCCTCGGACACCTCATACCACTCGGCGTGCATCTTGTGTTCGGCAAGGTTYTCGGTACGCACCGGCTGGAAGGTGCCGGCGCCCACGTGCAGGGTCAGGAAGCCGCGGCGCACGCCCAGCGCATCGAGCCGGGCGAACAGCGCCTCGTCGAAATGCAGGCCGGCGGTGGGGGCCGCCACCGCGCCGGGGGCGCGGGCGTAGACGGTCTGGTAACGGGTCTCGTCGAAGGCGTCCGGGTCGTGGGTGATATATGGCGGCAGCGGCAGGCGGCCGTGGCGCTCGATCAGGTCCAGCGCCGGCTCGGGGAAGGTGAGCGTGAAGAACTGGTCCACGCGCGGGCCCACGGTGACGTCGAAGGCATCCACCAGGCGCAGCTTGCTGCCCTCGGGCGGCGTCTTGGAGGCGCGCACCTGCGCCAGCACGGTATGACTGTCCAGCACCCGCTCGACCAGCACCTCGACCTTGCCGCCGCTGCCCTTGTGGCCGAAGAAGCGTGCCTTGATGACGCGCGTGTCGTTGAATACCAGCAGGTCGTTCGGGCGCAGGTAGCCGACGATATCGGCGAAAGTGCGGTCGGCCAGGCGGGTGGTGCCGTCCCGCGCGTCCGTATCCACCACCAGCAGCCGGCTTGCGCCGCGCTCCGGCAAGGCGGTCTGGGCGATCAGTTCGGGCGGCAGTTCAAAGTCGAAGTCGGACAGCGTCAGCATCATGGGGGCAAAAACGGCCACTGGCCGCGCGGTGGCGCGGCCGGCATAGGTACAATCGGCGAATCCGATATTGTAAGGCTTGGGGCAGCACGGCCGCCCGGGCGCGCATGATATCGCCTATTTGCGCCACCCTCCCTTGCCGCCAGGCATGAACCCCGACCCGAATCCGTAGCCACGCCGCCCGATGCCAGGAACCGCTCCCGACCCGATCCCGGAAACCACCGACAGCCTGCCCGCGGCGCCCGCCGGGGACAAGGCCGGCCGGCCGGGCAAGGGGCCGGGGGCCGCCAAAGGTGCCGCCGGCAAGCCGTCCTCGGCCATGGCGCGCTTGCATAAGCTTGGCCTCAAGCGCGACGTTGACATGGTGCTGCACCTGCCGATGCGCTATGAGGACGAGACCACGCTGCTGCCGATCGCCGATGCCATCCGCCGCGCGGGCCTGGGCCTGGCGGTGCAGGTCGAGGGCGTGGTCACGTCCAATGAGGTGAGCTTCCGCCCGCGCCGCCAGCTGGTGGTCAAGATCGCCGACGATACCGGCGAGCTGACGCTGCGCTTTCTGAATTTCTACGGCAGCCAGGCCCAGCAGATGGCCGAAGGCACCTGCCTGCGCGTGCGCGGCGAACTGCGCGGCGGTGGCTTCTTCGGCGCGGAGATGGTCCATCCCACCGTGCGCCCGGTGACGCCAGGCGAGGCGCTGCCCGATAGATTGACGCCGGTGTACCCGAGTACCGCGGGCATTCCGCAGACCTACTTGCGCAAGGCCATCGGCGGGGCGCTTTCGCGCACGCCGCTGCCCGAGACCCTGCCATTGCCGGTCCTGAAAGGTCCGCTCGCGCAGCTCAGGCTGCAGCCATTGCCGGATAGTCTGCGCCTGCTGCACTCGCCGCCGCAGGATGTCGATGAAGCCGCGCTGATCGAGCGCTCGCACCCGGCCTGGCAGCGCATCAAGTTTGACGAACTGCTGGCGCAGCAACTCTCGCTCAAGCGCTCCCAGGCGGCGCGGCGCGACAAGAGCGCGCCGCCCATGCCGCGCCGCGCCGGCGGCCTGCTGACGGCCTTCCTGGCGGCGCTGCCGTTCAAGCTGACCGGCGCCCAGCAGCGCGTGGTGGAAGAGATCGCCAGGGACATGGGCGCGCCCCATCCGATGCACCGACTCCTGCAGGGCGACGTCGGCAGCGGCAAGACCATTGTCGCGGCGCTGGCGGCCTGCCAGGCCATCGACGCCGGCTACCAGGCCGCGCTGATGGCGCCCACTGAAATCCTSGCCGAGCAGCACTACCGCAAGCTTTCCGCGTGGCTGGAGCCGCTTGGCGTGACCGTGGTGTGGCTGGCCGGCAGCCTGAAGGCGCGCGCCAAGCGCGAGGCGGCGGCGCAGGTCGAGTCCGGCGAAGCCAAACTGGCCATCGGCACCCACGCGCTGATCCAGGACAGCGTCAAGTTTGCGCGCCTGGGTTTGTCGGTGGTGGATGAGCAGCATCGCTTCGGCGTGGCCCAGCGCCTGGCGCTGCGCGGCAAGGCGGAGCCCGATGCGGCAGCGCCGCCGGACAAGGCCGGCAAGGCCGCCGAGACCGTGCCGCATCAGCTGATGATGTCGGCCACGCCGATCCCGCGCACGCTGGCAATGACTTACTACGCCGATCTCGACGTCTCGGTGATCGACGAGCTGCCGCCCGGCCGCACCCCGGTGGTGACGCGGCTGGTCAACGACGCGCGCCGCGACGAGGTGATCGAGCGCGTGCACCATGCCGCCGCCGATGGCCGGCAGGTCTACTGGGTGTGCCCGCTGATTGAAGAGAGCGAGGCGCTGCAGTTGCAGACCGCCGTGGAAACCTACGAGACCCTGGTGGCCGCCTTGCCGGAGCTCAAGGTAGGTCTGGTGCACGGGCGCTTGCCGCCGGCGGATAAGGCTGCCGTGATGGAAGACTTCACGGCCAACCGCCTGCAGGTGCTGGTAGCCACCACCGTGATCGAGGTGGGGGTGGACGTGCCAAACGCCTCGCTGATGGTGATCGAGCACGCCGAGCGATTCGGCCTGGCGCAGCTGCACCAGTTGCGCGGCCGGGTGGGGCGGGGCAGCGCGGAATCGGTCTGCCTGCTGATGTACCAGGCGCCGCTGTCGCCCACCGGGCGCGAGCGCCTGGCGACCATGCGCGAGACCACCGACGGCTTCGAGATTGCCAGGCGCGACCTGCAGATACGCGGCCCCGGCGAGTTCCTCGGCGCGCGCCAGTCCGGCGAGGCGATGCTGCGCTTCGCCGATCTCAACACCGACGCCTGGCTGGTCGACTATGCCCAGGAGGCGGCGGAACTGATGCTGACCCGCTATCCGGAGGCGGTGGAGGCGCACCTGCTGCGCTGGCTGGGCGGCAGGGAGCATTTCCTGAAGGCCTGAGGCAAAGGGCAGCATGCTTCGCATGGGCGCGCGGCGGCAAGTATCGCCTGCGCCGCATTGCCCTTCATCTCTGACAGAACCCCGAATCGAAGGTAAAATCTATCGCCTAATGGAAATTGATAAGTCATGACGCTCACCGAACTCAAGTACATCGTCGCCGTGGCGCGCGAGCGCCATTTCGGCCGGGCGGCCGAAGCCTGCTTCGTGTCGCAGCCGACGTTGTCGGTGGCCATCAAGAAGCTGGAAGACGAACTCAACGTGCAGATCTTCGAGCGAGGCACTTCCGAGGTCTCGGTGACGCCGATCGGTGAGCAGATCGTGGCGCAGGCCCAGCGCGTGCTGGAGCAGACCATGGCCATCCGCGAGATCGCCAAGCAGGGCAAGGACCCGCTGGCCGGGCCGTTGCGCCTCGGCGTGATTTACACCATCGGGCCCTACCTGCTGCCCGCGCTGGTCAAGGAAATGATCCAAACCGTGCCGCAGATGCCGCTGATGCTGCAGGAGAACTACACGGTCAAGCTGATCGAGTTGCTCAAGCAAGGCGAGATCGACTGCGCCATCATGGCCGAACCCTTCGCCGATTCCGGCCTGACCGTGCAGCCGCTGTACGACGAGCCCTTCGTGGTAGCGGTGCCGCGCGGTCACCATCTGGAAAACGCCAGCCATGTTGACCCCGACGAACTGAAGCAGCAGACCATGCTGCTCCTGGGTAGCGGGCACTGCTTCCGTGACCAGGTGCTGGGCGTGTGCCCCGAGTTGTCGCGCTTTTCCCAGGCGGCCGACGGCATCCAGAAGACCTTTGAAGGTTCCTCGCTGGAAACCATCCGGCATATGGTGGCAAGTGGTGTCGGCATCACTGTGCTGCCGCGCACGTCAGTACCGGATCTCAAGTCCGGCAAGAACGACCTGTTGGCTTACGTGCCCTTCACCGACCCGGTGCCCGACCGGCGCGTGGTCCTGGCCTGGCGCAAGAGCTTTACCCGGCTGCCCGCCATGGAAGCGCTGCGCCGCGCCGTGACCGCCTGCGACCTGCCCGGGGTCAGCATGCTGGCTGCCAAGGAACTGGCCAAGGCGGCCTGACCTGCCCCGCTGGCTGCCCGTCCTCGCGCCGGGGATCGGTCATGCCATGCTGCCAGCGCGCAGTCGCTGGCAGCGTCATCGCCCATCTTTGCCCACCTCCGTTTTTTTCCGCCGTCGATTTTTGTAACTTCACTGTGCCTTTGCCGTGTGCCATGCTGGCGTGCGCGGGAAATAGGCATGCTCTATTCCATAGTTAGAAATAATTGAATTTTTTATTCGATAGTTAATCCGTACACTTCCTGTATCGGCGCACTGCGCGCGGTTACCCACAAGGAGTCGTACATGACCGGCACGGATCCCAACCCAGTCAGCCCTGTCGCCGCGGGAGACATCCTGGGCGCGCTGGCGAGCTGTGTGGCCGACTGTCTTGCCAGTTACGCCACGGTGTACTGAAATAACCCGGCGGTTCCCAACTCCCGCCCCAGCCCAACTCCCGATTTACCCCACGAAAAGAGGTCAAGATGAGCAAGGACAAGGACACTCTCACCACCGCCGCCGGCGCCCCGGTTGCCGACAACCAGAACTCGCTGACCGCCGGCCCGCGCGGCCCGATGCTGCTTCAGGACGTGTGGTTCCTGGAAAAGCTCGCCCACTTCGACCGCGAGGTGATTCCCGAGCGGCGCGTGCACGCCAAGGGCTCAGGCGCCCACGGCACCTTTACCGTCACGCATGACATCACGCGCTTCACCAAGGCATCGGTGTTCGGCAGCGTCGGCAAGCAGACGCCGATCTTCATCCGTTTTTCCACGGTGGCGGGCGAGCGCGGCGCGGCCGATGCCGAGCGCGATGTGCGCGGTTTCTCGGTCAAGTTCTACACGGACGAAGGCAACTGGGACGTGGTTGGCAACAACACGCCGGTGTTCTTCGTGCGCGATCCGCTGAAGTTCCCCGATTTCATCCACACGCAGAAACGCAATCCGCGCACCAACCTGCGCGACCCCATCGCGGTGTGGGACTTCTGGTCGCGCCACCCTGAATCGCTGCACCAGGTCACCATCCTGATGAGCGACCGTGGCCTGCCGCAGAACTATCGCCAGATCCATGGCTTTGGCTCGCATACCTTTTCGTTTCTCAACGCAGCCAACGAACGCTTCTGGGTGAAGTTCCACTTCAAGTCGCAGCAGGGCATTGCCAACTGGACCAACGAGGAAGCCGCCAAGGTGGTGGCGGGCGATCGCGAAAGCGCGCAGCGCGACCTGTTCGAGAACATCGAAAAGGGTAACTTCCCGCGCTGGAATGTGCGCGTGCAGGTCATGCCCGARGCCGATGCGGCCAAGTACCACATCAACCCGTTCGACCTGACCAAGGTGTGGCCACACAAGGACTATCCGCTGATCGACGTCGGCGTGCTGGAGCTTAACCGCAACCCGGACAATTACTTCGCCGAAGTGGAGCAGGTGGCGATGAACCCGTCCAACGTGGTGCCGGGCATCGGCTTCTCGCCCGACAAGATGCTGCAGGGCCGGCTGTTCTCATATGGCGACACGCAGCGCTATCGCCTGGGCGTGAACCACAACCAGATTCCGGTGAACGCGCCCAAGTGCCCGTTCCACAATACGTTCCACCGCGACGGCGCGATGCGCGTGGACGGCAACCAGGGCGGCAAGCTCAACTACGAGCCCAACCGCGAGGGCGCCTACGCCGCCAGCGAGCGCGCCGCCGAGCCGCCGCTAGCCGTGGATGGCGCGGCGGACCGTTGGGACCACCGTGTGGACACCGACTATTACAGCCAGCCGGGCGCGCTGTTCCGCCTGTTCAATGAGGGCCAGCGCCAGCAGCTGTTCTCGAACATCGCGGCAGCCATGCAAGGGGTGCCGGAAGAGATCGTGCGGGTGCAACTGGAGCACTTCACCAAGGCCGATCCGGCCTACGGCGAAGGCGTCAGGCGCGCCCTCAACCTGAAGTAAGGCAGCAAGGGCATCGGGTGGTCCCGCGCCAGCGGCGCCACCCGATGCACCAGGCAAGGAGAAGCATCATGGCTATGTTCAGCATGTTCATCGGTGAGTTGCAGCAAATGCGGCAAGTGCGGCAAGTGCAGCAAGACGCTGGCGACGGCTCCCGCGGCGGCGACGCGGCGCGCCTGCAGCGCAAGCTGTGGCGCACGGAAATCGGGCTGGCGGTGATCGCCCTGGGTGCTGTCCCGATGTTCCTGGACGCGGCCACGAGTTTGTCCGGATTTACCCGGTGATGCCATAATGTGCGGGTTGTGCCGCGTCGCCAGGCGCGGCAGTCACTGTGGCCACCCCCAGACTGGAGCGTACCTATCATGGCAAAGAAGAATGAGATGAGCGTGAATATCGGCATTTCCGACAAAGAGCGCAAGAAGATCGCGGAAGGCCTGTCCAAGTTGCTGGCGGATACCTACACGCTTTATCTCAAGACCCATAACTTTCACTGGAACGTGACGGGTCCGATGTTCAACACGCTGCACCTGATGTTCGAGACGCAGTACACCGAACTGGCGTTGGCCGTCGACTCCATCGCGGAGCGTATCCGCGCGCTGGGCTACCCGGCACCGGGCACCTACAAGGAATACGCCCGCCTGTCGTCGATCCCCGAGGAAGAGGGCGTGCCCGAAGCCACCGAGATGATCCGCAAGCTGGTCGAAGGCCAGGAGGCCGTGGTGCGCACCGCGCGCTCGCTGTTCCCGGTGATCGATGCGGCAGGCGACGAACCCTCGGCCGACCTGCTGACCCAGCGCATGCAGACGCACGAAAAGACCGCGTGGATGCTGCGCTCGATGCTGGCCTGATGGCCTGAATCGACGCCGCCGGCGGCACGATGTGCTGCCGGCCATGCGCGCCGCGCCCTGGCCGGGACGCGGCGCGTTTTTCGTTTATTGTCCTTGCCTTGCCCCGTACCGAGGTACGCGGGCCACTACCATGTTTGAACGCTTAGCCCTGTACGCGCGCCTGGTGCGCATCGACAAGCCCATCGGCACGCTGCTGCTGCTGTGGCCCACGCTGTGGGCATTGTGGATGGCCACGGGCGGGCCGCCGGCGTGGCACTTGTTTTGGATCTTCTTTGTCGGTACCTTCCTGATGCGATCGGCCGGTTGCGCGATGAACGACTGGGCCGACCGYGACTTCGACAAGCATGTGAAGCGGACCAAGGAACGGCCGTTGACTGCCGGCAAGATCGCGGCTTGGGAAGCGGTGATGGTGGCGGTGGTGCTGGCGCTCGCGGCCTTCGCGTTGATCACGCCGCTCAATGCGCTGACCAAGTGGCTGGCGGTGGTGGCCGCGGTGCTGGCCGGCACCTATCCGTTCTTCAAGCGCTTCTTTGCCATCCCGCAGGCCTACCTCGGCATTGCCTTCGGCTTCGGCATCCCGATGACGTTCGCCGCGGTCCAGGACCATGTGCCCGCCGTGGCATGGGTGATGCTGCTGGCCAATGTGTTCTGGGCGGTGGCCTACGACACCGCTTATGCCATGGTGGACCGGGATGACGATCTGCTACTGGGCATGAAGACTTCGGCCATCACGTTCGGGCGCTTCGATGTGGCCGCCATCATGATTTGCTATGCGGTGTTTCTTGGGCTGATGGCTTGGGCTGGCGCGCAGTTCGGACTGGGCTGGCCATACTGGCTTGGGCTGGCAGCCGCGGCGGGATGCGCGCTGTATCACTACACGCTGATTCGCGATCGCGATCGCATGCGCTGCTTCGCCGCGTTCCGGCACAACAACTGGCTGGGAGCTTGTGTGTTTGCCGGAACGGCGGTGGCATACGCGCTGCGTTGAGGGGAGTGGGCGGGCGCTCCCTATGCCGTCGTGCCTGAAAAAACGTCAGTCCTTCCCGAACTCCGCCCCCATCTCCGTAGCCCGCGCCGCGGCGGCATGCATCGCTTTGACGAAAGCCTCGCCGATGCCGGCGGTTTGCATCGCGGTGAGCGCCGCATATGTCGTACCGCCCTTGGACGTCACGCGCTCGCGCAACAGGCTGACAGGCTCCTCGGACTGCGCCGCCAGCACCGCCGCGCCGCGGAAGGTTTCCACCGCCAGCGCGCGTCCCTGGCTGGCGGTGAGGCCGAGTTCCGAGGCGGCTTTTTCCATCGCTTCGATGAAATAAAAGACATAGGCCGGGCCGCTGCCGGAGATGGCGGTGACCGCGTCGATCTGCGCGTCGCCTTCCACCCACTCGCATTTACCCACGGCTTCAGCCAGCGCGCCGGCAATCTCGCGGTCCCGCTGCGCCAGGCCGGGCACGGCGGCCAGGCCGGTCATGCCCATGCCGGCCAGCGCCGGCGTGTTCGGCATGGCGCGCACCAGGCGGGTGCGGCCGCCAAACCAGCGCTGCATATCGGCCAGGCGGATGCCAGCCGCCACGCTGACGATCAGGTTGTCGCCCAGGTACGGCAGCAAAGATGCCGCCGCGTCGCGGAACTGCTGCGGCTTGACCGCCAGCACGAGCACATCGCTGGCGCCGAAGGCCGCATCCGGCGCGCCTGCGGCATGCACCCCCAGGTCGCGCCGCAGGCGCGCCTGGGCTTCCTCGAAAGGATCGACCACGCGGATCGAAGTGGCCGGCACGCCCCGGGCGATCAGGCCGCCGATCAGGGCCGTGGCCATATTGCCGCCGCCAAGGAAGCCAAAGGTGAGGGTGTTGAGCATGGGTGTCTCTTGCAGGGAGTGTTCTGGGAAGAAGTGATGCCGGCGTTCTAGCCGTGCGTAATGGGCGCTGCGGGCGTTGTCGCAGCAGAGGCTGTCTCGGCGGCCCCGGATGCAGGCGCTGCGGCATAGTCGCGCGCGCCGAAAATGGCGGTGCCGATGCGCACCAGGGTGGCGCCCTCGGCAATGGCGGCTTCCATGTCGGCAGACATGCCCATCGACAACGTGTCCACGTCCAGCCCGTCCGCGCGCAGGGCATCGAGCAGCGCGCGCAGCGCGGCGAAGGGCCGGCGCTGGGCCGCTACCTCGGCAACGGCTTCGGGAATCGCCATCAGGCCGCGCAGCCGCAGGCCGGGCAGTGCCGCCACGGCGCGCGCCAGCACCGGCACTTCGTCGGGCGTCACGCCGCTCTTGCTGGCTTCTCCGCTGATATTGACCTGCAGGCAAACTTGCAGCGGCGCCATGCCGGCGGGCCGCTGCGCCGACAGGCGCTCGGCGATGCGCAGGCGGTCGATGGCGTGGACCCAGTCGAAATGCTCGGCCACGGCACGTGTCTTGTTGCTTTGCAGGGGGCCGATGAAATGCCAGCACAACTCGCCGCGCAGGTCGGCAAGCCGGGCGATCTTGTCCAGGCCTTCCTGTACGTAGTTCTCGCCAAAGGCGCGCTGGCCCGCATCGAAGGCAGCCCGTACGTCGGCGGCGGGGAAGGTCTTGGAAACCGCCAGAAGCGCGACTTCACCGGCCGGTCGCCCGGCCTGTTGTGCGGCTGCCGCGATGCGCCGGTTGACGGCTTGCAAGTTGGCGGCGATTACAGACATAATCCGGCGAACATATCAAGAAGTACAACAAAGTACGACAATAATAGGGTGGGGTCATTATAGATGGACATCGCGCAGCTATTAGCTTTCGCCGTCAAGAACAAGGCGTCCGATCTCCATCTCTCGGCAGACATGCCGCCGATGGTGCGTATCCACGGCGACATGCGCCGCATCAACGTAGCGGCGATGGGCCACAAGGATGTCCACGCCCTCGTGTACGACATCATGAGCGACACCCAGCGCAAGCAGTATGAAGAGCGGCTGGAAATCGATTTCTCCTTCGAGATCTCCGGCCTCTCGCGCTTCCGGGTCAATGCATACAATACGCAGCGCGGGGCGGCCGCGGTGTTCCGGACCATTCCCTCCAAGGTTCTGACGCTGGAAGACCTGCGCGCGCCGGCGGTATTCGCCGACCTCTGCATGAAGCCGCGCGGCCTGGTGCTGGTGACCGGCCCGACCGGTTCAGGCAAGTCCACCACGCTGGCGGCGATGGTGGACCACCGCAACGATCACGACATGGGCCACATCCTCACCGTGGAAGACCCGATCGAGTTCGTGCACACGTCCAAGAAGAGCCTGATCAACCAGCGCGAGCTGGGGCCGCACACGCACTCCTTCGCCAACGCGCTGCGCTCCGCCTTGCGCGAGGATCCCGACGTGGTGCTGGTGGGCGAACTGCGCGACCTGGAAACCATCCGGCTGGCGCTGACCGCCGCGGAAACCGGCCACCTGGTATTTGCCACGCTGCATACCAGTTCGGCAGCCAAGACCATCGACCGGATCGTCGACGTGTTCCCGCCCGAAGAGAAAGACATGGTGCGCACCATGCTGTCGGAGTCGCTCGAAGCGGTGATCTCGCAAACGCTGCTCAAGACGCGTGACGGCAATGGCCGTACCGCGGCGCACGAGATCATGATCGCCACGCCGGCGATCCGCCATCTGATTCGCGAGAACAAGATCGCGCAGATGTACTCGATGATGCAGACCAGCAGTGGGCTTGGCATGCAGACGCTGGACCAGTGCCTGTCGGACCTGATCAAGCGCGGGCTGATCAGCTACAACGACGCACGCGCCACCGCCAAGAACCCCGATTCCTTCACGGGCTGAGGCGAGTCCGCCGCATCCAAACCAGGACAACGCCATGCTCGATCGAGAATCCGCCGCCAAGTACATCAACGACCTGCTTGTGCTGATGGTCGGCAACCGCGGCTCGGACCTGTTCATCACCGCGGATTTTCCGCCCGCGATCAAGGTCGACGGCAAGATCACGCCGGTGTCGCAGCAGCCGCTCAATCCCACCCAGGCGCTCGGGCTGGTGCGCTCGATCATGAATGAGCGCCAGGCGGGCGAGTTCGAGGGCAGCCGCGAGTGCAACTTTGCCATCTCCGCGTCCAATGCCGGGCGCTTCCGGGTCTCGGCCTTTATCCAGCAGGGCAAGGCGGGCATGGTGGTGCGTACCATCAATACGCGCATTCCCTCGGTGGAAGATCTTGACCTGCCGCAGGCGCTGCATGACATCGTGATGTCCAAGCGCGGCCTGGTGATCGTTACCGGTGCCACCGGCTCGGGCAAGTCGACTTCGTTGGCGGCCATGCTCGACCATCGCAACGCGCATTCCTACGGCCACATCATCACCATCGAGGACCCGATCGAATACGTGCACGCGCACCAGAACTGCATCGTCACGCAGCGCGAGGTCGGCATCGATACCGAGTCCTGGCACGTGGCCCTGAAGAACACCCTGCGCCAGGCACCCGACGTGATCCTGATCGGCGAAATCCGCGATCGCGAAACCATGGAATACGCGATGCAGTATGCGGAAACGGGCCACCTGTGCCTGGCCACGCTGCACGCCAACAACGCCAACCAGGCCATCGACCGTGTGGTCAATTTCTTCCCCGAGGAAAAGCGCCAGCAGTTGCTGATCGACCTGTCGCTCAACCTGAAGGCGATGGTGTCGCAGCGGCTGTTGCCGCGCAAGGGGCAGAAGGGCCGCGTGCCAGCGGTGGAAATCATGATCGGCACGCCGCTGGTGGCCGACCTGATCTTTAAGGGCGAGATCCACGCGTTGAAGGAAGTCATCAAGAAATCGCGCGAGCAGGGGATGGTCTCGTTCGACCAGGCGTTGTTCGACCTGTACGAGGCCGGCAAGATCAGCTACGAAGACGCGCTGCGCAACGCCGACTCGCTCAACGACCTGCGGCTGATGATCAAGCTGCACGGCACCATGGACCGCGAGACCGACCTCGGCGCCGGCACCGAACATCTGAATGTGATCTGATCTGCCGCCAGCGCGGCGCTTGCGGCTCTAGTACACTGTCCGCGCCGCCGGCACCCCGCCGCGCCATGAGAGGAGCCCGCCATGAGCAACGTCTACCAGTTCGAAGCCAGTTCCCTTGCCGGCCAGCCGGTACCGCTGTCGCAATTCAGCGGCAAGGTGCTGCTGATCGTGAATACCGCCAGCGAGTGCGGCTTCACGCCCCAATACGCCGGCCTGCAGGCACTGCAGGAGCAGTTCGCGCAAAGCGGCCTGGAAGTGCTGGGTTTTCCCTGCAACCAGTTCGGCAAGCAGGAGCCGGGCGACGCCGCGCAGATCGGCCAGTTCTGCGAGTCGCGCTTTCACGTCACCTTCCCGATGTTCGGCAAGATCGACGTCAATGGCGCCAACGCGCATCCGCTGTATCGCTGGCTGACTTCCGAGAAGCCGGGCGTGCTCGGCCTGGAAGCAATCAAGTGGAATTTCACCAAGTTCCTGCTGCGCCGCGATGGCACGGTGTTCAAGCGCTACGCGCCGACCACCAAGCCCGAGGACATCAAGGGCGACATCGAGAAGCTGCTGGCCGAGCCGGCCTAGTCCGCGGCGGCTAGCCGCTGGTCTGCTGCACTGCGCGCAGGAAGCCGTTGAGCGAGCGGTCCGGCGTTTCGTGGAAGCGTTCGTCCAGCATGACGATGCCGCGGCAGCGGTCCAGCCGGAAGCTGCGGTAGTCGGTGCGCGTGGTGCACCACGCGGCCAGCAGCCAGCTATTGCCCCAGAAGAACAGGCCCAGCGGCTGCACGATGCGGTCGGTAGCGCGCTGTTGCGCGTCGGTGTAGTCCAGGCGCAGCAGGCGCTGCGCGTTCATGGCGCCGTGCACCACGTCAAAGGCGTCGCGCACCTGCGGATGATTGACGAATTCCGGGGCGAACACGCGGCTTTGCTGCGCCGCATGACGCCGCGCCGGCGGCAGCGCCGCCACCAGTTTCTCCAGCGCGGGATCGGCCGCGGCGGCCAGCGCGCCGCCGCCCCAGGCCTTGAGCAGCCGCAGCCCGGCCACCAGCGCTTCGACTTCAATCGCGGTGAACATCAGCGGAGGGACGTCATAGTCGGCCCGCAACCGGTAGCCAATGCCCGCTTCGCCCTCGACCGGCACGCCCGACAGCGACAGTGCCTGGATATCCCGGTACACCGTGCGCTCGGACACCCCGAGCCGCTGCGCCAGCAGCGCCGCCGTGGTCAGGCGGCGCCCGCGTAGTACCTGGACAATCTGGAAAAGGCGGTCGGCACGGCGGCTCATCGAGGTTTCATCTTGGTTCTAAGCGGATATCGGCAAAACGGTCGCGGCCATCGCCTAGCCGGCCAGGGGCTGGTGCAGGCCCACGCGGTTGCCTTCGCTGTCGATGATATGCGCAATATGGCCGATATCGCCGGGCAGTTGCAGCGGGCCGAATACCGTCTTGCCGCCGGCGGCCTGCACGCGCGCCAGCAGTGCCGTGAGTTGCGCCGCGTGCAGGTAGGGCAGACAGCCATCGGCCGATGGCCGGAAGCCTTCGCCGGCCACCAGTGCGCCGCCAGGCTCATGGCTGGCAAAGACAGCCATGTCGATTTGCGCCATGGTCTCGCGCTTGAGGGTGGTTTCGAAGACCTGTTCGTAGAACCGGATCGCGCGCTGCATATCGGTGACGGGGATTTCAAGCCAGTTGATCAGTCCGCTCATGATGGTCTCTCTCGGGAGGTGTTGGAGGGATGGATCATGCGCGGGGGCTACTGACAACGTCCTGTCAGCAGGGATCAGCGCGGCATCCACGCCGCCAGCATCGGCACCATCACGGCGGTCAGCACGCCGTTCAGGCCCATGCCGAGCGCGGCGAACGCGCCGGCCTCCTGGTTGACCTGGAAGGCGCGCGCGGTGCCGATGCCGTGCGCCGCCACGCCGGTGGCGAAGCCGCGCACGGTGTAGTCGGAAATGCGCAACAGGTTGAGCAGCTTGGTGGCGCTGACCGCGCCGATGATGCCCGTACCCATCACCAGCACGGCGGTGAGCGAGGGCAGGCCGCCGATCTTCTCGGCCACGCCCATGGCGATGGGGATCGTGACCGACTTGGGCGCGAGCGAGCGCATCGTCTCGGGCGACGCGCCCAGCAGCCAGGCGATGCCCACGGCGGATACCACCGCCACCAGCGAGCCGGCCAGCAGTCCGCCCAGCAGCGGCAGCACGTGCCGGCGCAGCTTGGGCAGTTGCATGTAGAGCGGCACCGCCAGCGCGACGGTGGCCGGCCCGAGCAGGAAGTGGACGAACTGCGCGCCGTCGAAATACGTCTTGTAAGGCGTGCCGGTCACCGTCAGCAGCGTGACCAGGATGGCTACCGCGATCATCACGGGATTGGCCAGCGGCGAAAAACGCGCGCGTTCGTAGACGCGGAAGGCGAATACATAGGCCAGCAGCGTGGCGGTCAGCCCCAGTAGCGGGCTGGCGGCCAGGTAGACCCAGATCTCGTTGAGGCGCGGCGTCATCATGCCTGTTCTCCCGGCGCCGCGGGTGCGGCGGCCTCGGGCGGCCTCGCCTTGCCCATCAGGGCACGCGCCACCAGCGCCGTGGTAGCGATCGCAAGCCACGTGGAGAGCACCAGCGCCACCACGATCGGCATCCATTCCCCGCCGATGCGATGCGCATGCACCATGATGCCCACGCCGGCCGGCACGAACAGCAGCGACAGGTGCTTGAGCAGTTCGGACGTGGTGCCCTGGATCACCGGCAGCAGCCGGTCGTCGAAGGTGAGCCAGCCGAACAGCAGGATCATGCCGATCACCGGGCCTGGCACGGGCAGGCTCAGGGCGTAGCTGAGCGCCTCCCCGACGGATTGGAAAACCAGGAGGATGGCAAAGGTTTGAAGCATGTGAGAGCGGGGCGCGGACAGCCGGGATTGGAGCCCTCGCATGGTAACTCGTAGTGGCCTCTTCTGGCAGCGGGTTTGCGCCCCTCTCCCGCTTGCGCGGGAAGGCGCGACGGCCAGCGCTGTGCCAGACGCCGTGGGCGCAGCCGGTCAGCTTCGTCCCAGGCTTCCGGCCACTTACCCCAACATCCGGTCCACCAGTTCGATCCAGTGCATCACCGGCGTTCCGGTGCCGCTTTGCAGATGCGTGATGCAGCCGATATTCGCCGAGACAATGGCCTGCGGCCCCGAAGCCTGCAGGTTGGCGAGTTTTTCATCCCGCAAGCGGTACGACAACTCCGGCTGCAGCACCGAATACGTGCCCGCAGAGCCGCAGCACAAGTGGCTGTCGGCGCAGAGCTTGACATCCACGCCCAGGCCGGTCAGCAACGTCTCCACCTTGCCGCGGATCTGCTGGCCGTGCTGTAGCGTGCAGGGCGGGTGGTAGGCGACCCGCTGGCCGTTGCCGCTCTTGCCCTCCCGTGCCTCGGTGGCGAGGGCTTGCAGTGTGTCGGAGAAATCCGGCAGCAACTCCGACAGATCCTTGGTCAGCGCCGAGATCTGGCGCGCGCGCTCCGCATAGCGCGCATCGTTGCGCAGCAGGTGCCCGTACTCCTTGACCATCACGCCGCAGCCCGACGCCGTCATCACGATGGCCTCGGCGCCCGCTTGCACCGCCGGCCACCAGGCGTCGATATTGCGCCGCATATTGTCGAGGCCGCCGTCGTGGTCGCCGGTGTGATAGCGCACCGCGCCGCAACAGCCGGCCTCGCGCGCCACGACAAGCTGCACGCCGAGGCGGTCGAACACGCGGGCCGTGGCGGCATTGATGTTGGGCGACATCGATGGCTGCACGCAACCGTCGAGCAACAGCATCTTGCGCGCATGCGTGTTGCGCGGCCAGGTGCCGGCATCCACCGGCTGCGGCACCTTGTTGCGCAGGGCCTGCGGCAGCAGCGGGCGAAAACGCTGGCCCAGGCGCATGGCCGGCCCGAACAGCGCGGGCCGGGTCATGCTCTCGCGCAGCGCCCAACGCGCGAACCGCTCGCGCGCGGGGCGCTGGATGCCTTGCGCTTCGAGACGGTCATCGACGACCTTGCGGCCGATGTCGACCAGCCTGCCGTACTTCACACCCGAAGGGCAGGTCGATTCGCAGTTGCGGCAGGTCAGGCAGCGGTCCAGGTGCAGGCGTGTGCTTTCCGTGACGGGCTGGCCCTCGAGCACCTGCTTCATCAGGTAGATACGGCCGCGCGGCCCGTCCAGTTCGTCGCCGAGCAATTGGTAGGTGGGACAGGTCGCGGTGCAGAAGCCGCAATGCACGCATTTGCCGACGATGGACTTGGCTTCTTCGCCATCGGGCGTGTCGCGCAGGAATTCGGCCAGGGTGGTTTGCATGGTTCGGGGACTCTCTGGTGCCTTGGCTGGGGATCGGAAGGGCGTGACGCGTGGCTCAGAGGCCGGCGTACATGCGCTGCGGGTTGAAGATGCGGGCGGGGTCGAAGCTGGCCTTGAGGCGCTGGTGGATGGCGGCCAGCGGCGCCGAAAGCGGCGTGAACACGCCCACCGACTTGTCGCCGTTGCGGAACAGCGTGGCGTGGCCGCCGGCGGCCTTCGCGGCGGCGCGCACGATGGTGCCGTCGGCGGCGCTATCGGCGCCGCCCAGCCACCAGCGCTGGCCGCCGCCCCATTCGATCAGTTGCCCGCCGGGCAGCGCCAACGGCGCCGCGGTGGTGGGCACGGCAATGCGCCACAGGGCCCGGCCGGCTTGCACCGGGGCGAAGAAGGGATGGCCTTGCTCGCGCAGCGCGCGCCACAGCGCATCGGCTTCGCCGGGTTCCACGGCTTCGCCGCCAAGCCGCGCGCGGGCGGCACGCAGCGCCGCGGCCGCACCTGACAGGCGCAGGTGCAGCACGCCGTCGTGCCACGCCGAAGCGGCAATCGGCAGCGGCTGGCCGCCCCATTGGTTGAGACGGTCCAGCGCCTCGGCCTCGCCCAGCGCAAAGCGCAGCGTGGCGTCGTCGAATGGCATCGGCAGGACCTTGAGCGAGACTTCCAGGATCAGCCCCAGCGTGCCGAGCGATCCCGACATCAGGCGCGATACGTCGTAGCCGGCCACGTTCTTCATCACCTGGCCGCCGAAATTCAGGATGTCGCCGCGGCCGTCCATCACCTGCGTGCCCAGCACGAAATCGCGCAGCGCGCCGACCGCCTGCCGGCGCGGGCCGGACAGGCCCGCGGCCACCGCGCCGCCCAGGGTTGCCACGTCGCCGCCACTGGCGCCCGTGCTGAAATGCGGTGGCTCGAACGCCAGCATCTGGCGCCGCTCCGCCAGCGCCGCCTCGATCTCCGCCAGCGGCGTGCCGCAGCGCGCGGTGATGACCAGTTCGGGCGGGTCGTAATCGACGATGCCGCTATAGGCGCGCGTGTCGAGCACTTCCCCCTGCAATTGCTGCCCGTAGAAGTCCTTGCTGCCGCCGCCCCGCAGGCGCAGCGGCGCGCGCGTGTCGGTGGCGTGCCGGATGGCGTCGCGAAATGCGGTGAGGGTGGCTTGCAGGTCGGCTGGCATGGTGGCTGGCTGAGGTTGGCGTGAATGAGATCAGGCGGAGGAAGACGGGCGGTCCGGCGGCGCGCCGGGCGCGATCTGCGCGTGCTCGCTCTCGTTCTGGTAATGCGGCAATGCACTGCCGCAGTGCTTGCAGTAGACGGCGTCGGGATCGTGCCCTTCAGTCAGGCAATGGTTGCAGGTGCGCGTTGTCAGCGGCCGCTTCATGATGCTCGCGGCCAGCTCCGCGCCGACGATGCCGGTCGGGAAGGCGATGATGCCGTAGCCCAGCAGGATGGTCAGCGAGGTGATGAACTGGCCCAGCGGGGTCTTGGGCACCATGTCGCCGAAACCCGTGGTGGTCAGCGTCACCACCGCCCAGTACATGCTCACTGGGATGCTGGTGAAGCCGTGCTGCGGGCCTTCCACCACGTACATCACCGTACCAAGGATCACGGTGATGATGAACACGGTGCCGAGGAAGACGAAGATCTTGCGCCGGCTGTTGGCCAGCGCGCGATACAGGATCTGCGCTTCTTCGAAGTACACCGTCAGCTTGAGAATCCGGAACACGCGCAGCAGCCGCAGCAGGCGCACGTCGATCAGGAAGGCCAGCTCCGGCACGAAGAAGGCGAGCCAGGTCGGGATGATCGACAGGAAGTCGACCACGCCGAAGAAGCTGAACACATAGCGCAAGGGACGCCGCACCACCAGGATGCGCATCACATACTCGGCGGTGAACAGCAGCGTGAACAGCCATTCCAGCACGGTGAATATCCGGCCCAGCCGCAGGCTGATCGCCGGCAGGCTGTCGAACACGACGATCAGCACGCTGGCGACGATGGCTACCAGCAGGGTGATATCAAACAGGCGGCCGTAGCGCGTGTCAGCTTCGAAAATGATGGTGTACCAGCGCTCGCGCCAGCCCGATTCGGGCTTGCCCAGGCGCTGGCGGGTCTGCGCGCTGCTGTGGGCGCGCTGCGTGGCGTTTTGACCTGGCATGTTCAGAAGCGTGGCAGTTCGGGGTGCGGCAGCAGCCCGCGTTTCACATGCATGCGGCCGTACTCGGCGCAGCGCGCCAGCGTGGGGATGGCCTTGTCGGGATTGAGCAGCCGTGCCGGGTCGAAGGCGGCCTTGACGCCGAAGAACAGCTCGCGCTCTTCCGGCGAGAACTGCACGCACATGGAGTTGAGTTTCTCCACGCCCACGCCATGCTCGCCGGTGACGGTGCCGCCCAGTTCCACGCAGCTCTCCAGGATGTCGGAGCCGAACAGCTCGGCGCGGTGCCATTCGTCCTGGTCGGCGCCATCGAAGAGGATCAGCGGATGCATATTGCCGTCGCCGGCATGGAACACGTTCATGCAGCGCAGGCCGTACTTGCGCTCCATCTCCTCGATGCGCTTGAGCAGCGTGCCGATATGCTTGCGCGGGATGGTGCCGTCCATGCAGTAGTAATCCGGCGAGATGCGCCCGGCCGCGGGGAAGGCGTTCTTGCGCCCGCTCCAGAAGCGCAGCCGCTCGGCCTCGCTCTGCGACACCTGGATGCGGCTGGCGCCGGAGGCGCGCAGCACCTCGCTCATGCGTTCCACTTCCTCGGCCACTTCTTCCGGCGTACCATCGGATTCGCACAACAGGATGGCGGCCGCATCGAGGTCATAGCCGGCGCGCACGAATTCCTCGACCGCGGCGGTAGCGGGCTTGTCCATCATTTCCAGCCCGGCGGGGATGATGCCGGCGCCGATCACGTCGGCCACCGCATTGCCGCCCTTGGCCACGTCATCGAAGCTGGCCATGATCACCTGTGCCAGCTGCGGCTTGGGGATCAGCTTGACGGTCACTTCGGTCACCACCGCCAGCATGCCTTCGGAGCCGATCACGGCGGCCAGCAGGTCCAGCCCCGGCGCGTCGGGCGCTTCGGAGCCGAATTCCACCACTTCGCCCTCCATCGTCACGGCGCGCACGCGCAGCACGTTGTGTACCGTCAGGCCGTACTTGAGGCAATGCACGCCGCCCGAGTTCTCGCTGACGTTGCCGCCGATGGTGCAGGCAATCTGGGACGAGGGGTCGGGCGCGTAGTACAGGTTGTACTGCGCGGCGGCCTCGGAGATAGCGAGATTGCGCACGCCGGGCTGGACCACCGCCGTGCGCGAGCGTGCATCCACGGTGACGATGCGCTTGAACTTGGCCAGCGACAGCACCAGGCCGGTGGCGATCGGCATGGCCCCGCCCGAAAGGCTGGTGCCGGCGCCGCGCGGCACCACCGGCACCTGCAGCGAGTGGCACAGGCGCAGGATCGCGCAGACCTGTTCCTCGTTATCGGGCAGTGCCACGGCCAGCGGGATCTGGCGGTAGGCCGCCAGGCCGTCGCACTCGTAGGGCACGGTGTCTTCGGGCTTCCACAACAGGGCCGCATCGGGCAGGATTTTCGCCAGGCCTTCGAGCAGCGCGTTGCGGCGCGCGTCGTCGGCGACCAGAGAGACTTCGTGCGGGGCGTTCATGGCAACTCCTGTAATGGCCGCGGGCGTCCGCCATGGCAGGGCGCAAGCGGGTGGGGAGCAAGGACTATAGCGCAGCCTGGTGGCTGCGAAACCTCATGGCGACGTGAATTCCGCATGGCAGGCCGATCAAAATCGCTCATGACGGCGTTGGGCCGGAGCGTGCCATGCGGGGCGTGGCGCGGCGGCCGGGCCAGTTCAAATCCAGCTTAGCACCGGCGCGATGCAAGGCGGTAATGGGGCTCTTTTTTCTCGGCGCGCCATCAGCGCGGCGCCAGCATGTGCACCATTTCCAGATTGTCGTGATAATCCGGTGCCACATAGAGCGCCTGGGGCTCGACGCCGTAGCGCCGGAAGCCCATCGATTCGTAGAGCGCGATCGCGGGCGCGTTGGCGGCGGTGACGCTCAGCGTGACCTGGCGCAGGTCCGGCATGGCGGCGGCAACGGCCAGTGCCTGCGCCATCAGCTGCCGGCCAAGGCGCCGGCCGCGATAGGCCGGCGCCACATACATGCCCCAGACAAAGGCCTTGTGGCGCTGCTTGACCTTGTCCTCGCGCATGACGCCGACCACGCCGGCCAGCGCGGCGGCCCCATCGCCGTGCTCGAAGGCGCCGATCACGGCCTTTCCGGGCGTCGCCGCCAGCCGGCCGGCGATGGTGGCCAGTGGCAATTCGCGCTCATCCTCAAAGCTGGAGCCGAAGGCGGCGGGCGCCTCCAGCAGGCCTTCCAGGCGCAACGCCTGGAAAGCTCCGGCATCGGCGGGGGTAAGCAGGCGGATCTGCGTGGGCATCATGCGGTCTCCTGTTCGGCAATCCCGGGCTGTTTCCTGGCACGTCTGTCCCCGACCGCTTTCACGGCCCATTGGGTCGCGGCGGTCGCGAGGATGGCTGTGGCAAAGGCGATGGCGATGGTGCTTCGCGGCAACAGCACGGCCAGGGTGAAGCAAAAGGCGACAAGGGAAAACAATCCGCCGGCCATCGACGTCAGCAACGCGACAACAAAGTCCGGGCCGGCCGCCCGGTGCGAGAATACCGAGAGCACGATGCCAAGGACTGGAAAGAGCGCCAGCAGTCCGCTCCACGTGGATCCGATCGATGCGGACAAGGTCGTCACCGCGAGCGTAAGGCCGGCGCCGGCCAGCATGCGGACCAGCAGACCTGTGCGCGATATGCCCGCAGCGCGGGCGGCGGCACCCGGCGGCGGGAAGAGGGATGGGCAAATGAACAGCGTGGCCAGCGCCAGCGCCAGCGCCAGCGCAGCGAACGGTGAGAAGGGCCGCCAGCCAAGCAGTGCCACGGCGGCCAGCCAGGCAGCCAGCGCCGCCGCCAGCGCCAGCGGCCAGCCGTGCCGGCGGCAACTCCAGGCATAGGCGAGGCTGAACGCAACCGAGGCGAATACCGCGCAAAGGGCGCTGGTGGCCGCCGCAGCGGCGAAAGGCGCACCGCGTTCCAGCGCCAGCAGGAAAAGAATCGGGCCAACCACCACGGGCAGGCCGGCCAGCCAGCCGGCCACGGCCGGTCCCCAGCGCTTGCCCGCCACGGAGATGCAGGCGATGAAGGCGGGCACCAGCAGCAACTTCAGGGCGAGCATGGGCGAGGATCCTCTTTCATCCGGGTTTCTGTCTTATTTGGTTTCTGTTGCAGTTCGGGCGCTACCAGTCCAGGCCCAGCAGCCAGTCGACGAAGTACCTAGCCTCCGGCTTGAGCGGCGCCTGTTCGCGCTCGACGATGTAGTAGCCGTGCGGCGACACCGACTCGATATCCAGCAGCCGCACCATCTGGCCCAGCGAAAGCCAGTGCCGGGCCATGCGCTGGCGCACCAGGGCCACGCCCTGGTTGGAAGCGATGGCCTCCAGCATCAGGCCGATATCGTTGAACTGCGGGCCGGTCTGCGGCTCGGGCCAGTCCAGTCCGGCGGTTTCGAACCAGGGCTTCCACGGCTCCAGCGGGCTGCGCAGCAGCACCAGGTTGTGCAGGTGCTCGGGCCTGGTGATGGCGCGGCCATCGATGCGCTCGTAGTACTCGCGCCCGCACGCCGGGAACACAGGCTCGACCAGCAGCTTGGTGGTTTTCAGGTCGGGATAGCGTCCGGTGCCATAGCGGATTTCCACATCGGTGTCTTCCGCCTTCACGTCGAGGAACGGAATGGCCAGGTGCAACTCAGTGTCGATATGCGGATACAGCGCCGTGAACTCGGGCAGGCGCGGCACCAGGTGCTGGCGGCCGAAGGTGGGCGGGATCGCCACGCGCAGCCGGGTGCGCTGCTTGTTGTACTCCGGCCGGGCCAGTTCGTTGAGCGACTTGAGGGCGTCCTGCACATTGCGCAGGTAGCGCGTGCCCGACGCGGTCAGCCGCAGCGCGGCATTGGAGCGCACGAACAGATCCTCGGCCCACAATTCCTCGAGGTTCTTGATCCGGTGCGATACCGCGCTGGGTGTGACCGACAGCTCCTCGGCCGCGCGCGCGAAGCTGCCCAGCCGGGCGGCGGCCTCGAACGCGATCAGCAGGTGCAGCGGCGGAACGCGGTTGAACACGGAAGCCATGCCGCGCCGGTCCTCAGCGCACCGCGCGGAAGATCTTGCCCGGGTTGAGGATGTGGTTGGGATCGAGCGCGTTCTTGATGGCGCGCATCAGGTCCAGCGCGTCCTCGCCGTGCTCGCTGACCAGGAAATCCATCTTGTGCAGGCCCACGCCATGCTCGCCCGTGCAGGTACCGCCCATCGCCAGCGCGCGCTCCACGATGCGCCGGTTGATGGTCTCGGCTTCGGCCAGTTCCTCGGGCTTTTCGGGATCGGTCAGGATCGCCACGTGGAAATTGCCGTCGCCCACATGGCCCACGATGGGGCAGGGCAGGCTGGATGCGTTCAGGTCGCGCTCGGTCTCGGTCACGCAATCGGCCAGCCGGGAGATCGGCACGCAGACGTCGGTGGTCACCGCCCGGCAGCCCGGCTTGAGCTGCAGCATGGCGAAGTAGGCGGTATGACGCGCGTTCCACAGCCGGCTGCGGTCTTCGGGCCGCGTGGCCCACTCGAAGCCCTGGCCGCCGTGCTCGGCGGCAATCTGCTGCACGGTCTCGGCCTGTTCCTTGACGCCGGCCTCGGTGCCGTGGAATTCGAAGAACAGGTGCGGCATCTCCGGCATGGACAGGTTGTCGTGCCGGTTGATGGCGCGGATGGCCAGCGCGTCGACGAATTCCACGCGCGCCACGGGCACGCCCAATTGGATGGTGTCGATGGTCGCCTGCACCGCGCTGCCCATGCTGGGAAAGGCGCAGATGGCAGCCGAGATGGCTTCGGGCTGCGGATACAGCCGCACCGTCACTTCGGTAATGATGCCCAGGGTGCCTTCGCTGCCAATCATCAGGCGCGTCAGGTCGTAGCCGGCCGAAGATTTGCGCGCATGGGTGCCGGTCTTGATGATGCGGCCGTCGGCGGTCACCACGGTCAGCGCCAGCACGTTCTCGCGCATGGTGCCGTAGCGCACCGCATTGGTCCCCGAGGCGCGCGTGGCGCACATGCCGCCCAGCGAGGCATCGGCGCCCGGGTCGATCGGGAAGAACAGGCCGCTGTCCTTGATTTCCTGATTGAGCTGCTTGCGGGTCACGCCCGGTTGCACCGTCACGTTGAGGTCCTCGGCCTGTACCGACAGCACCCGGTTCATCTGCGACAGGTCCAGGCTGATGCCGCCCGCCACCGCCAGCAGGTGGCCTTCGAGCGAGGAGCCGGCGCCGTAGGCGATCAGCGGCACGCGGTGCGCGTTGCACAGGTGGGCCACCTCGGCCACTTCCTCGGTGGTACGGGCGAACACCACGCCGTCCGGCGCCGCCGGCGGGAAGGGCGACTCATCGCGCCCGTGGTGGTCGCACACGCCGGGCGAGGTGGAGAAGCGTTCGCCGAAGCGGGCCTGCAGGGCGTCGCGCACGGCGGCGGGCAGGGGTTGGCGCACCAGCGTGGCGTGGGAAAGGGGATGGTTCATGGCGTCTCCGGCGGGGCTGAAGTGGCTGGATGCCGTGCGGCGGCGGCTTTTTCGTAGCCGCGCGCAACGGTGCCTGCGCTTGCACCCGGTAGCGTTTCAAGCGAATCCCGTTATTCTACGCCGCCCCCCGGCCTGGGTCGTTGCCGGGGCGCCRCAACGGCCACTTGAGAGGTATCRCGGGTTCTCCCGTCGCCGACCAGAAGCGCGCCATAATGCAAGATTCGCCAACGCCGGAGACCCGCATGGGCAACCGCCTGACCAAGATCGCCACCCGCACCGGAGACGCCGGCACCACCGGGCTCGGCGACGGCAGCCGTACCAGCAAGGACAGCCTGCGCATCGCCGCCATCGGCGATGTCGACGAGCTCAATTCGAATCTCGGCGTGCTGCTCACCGAGGCGCTGCCCGAAGACGTCCGCTCGGCCTTGCTGCATATCCAGCACGACCTGTTCGATCTCGGCGGCGAGCTGTCCATCCCCGGCTATGAGCTGGTCAAGCCCGAGCAGGTGCTGCAGCTCGACGAATGGCTGGCCCACTACAACGCCGGCCTGCCGCGCCTGGCCGAGTTCATCCTGCCGGGCGGCAGCCGCGCCGCGGCGGTGGCGCACGTATGCCGCACGGTTTGCCGGCGTGCCGAGCGGGCGCTGGTGGCGCTGGGCGCGCAGGAGGCGCTGAACGAGGCGCCGCGCCAGTACCTGAACYGGCTCTCCGACCTGTTGTTCGTGCTGGCGCGCGTGCTCAACCGGGCGGGCGGGGGCAGCGATGTCTTGTGGCAGCGGGGCCGCTAGCCATCAAGGTAGCCTCGATTTTTGGTGATCCAAAGAGCACAAAAAGCCCGGCCGTCGCGCAACGTCCCGGAACGCCCCTCAACTTGGCCGGCCGAGCCGCCGCTGGCCGGAGGGAGAAGTCGAGAAATTTAGTCGGATTTGCGCGTCCGGCCCTTGAAATGGCCCCGGACGGCCACATTTCGCCCTCAGGACGAATTGCAGTCCCCGCGGATAGCGGGGCTCAAGAGGAGAGAATAAATGGGTAAGATCATCGGTATCGACCTCGGTACCACCAATAGCTGCGTCGCGATCATGGAAGGCAATACGCCCAAGGTGATCGAAAATGCCGAAGGCACACGTACCACCCCGTCGATCATCGCCTACATGGAAGACGGCGAGATCCTGGTCGGCGCGCCTGCCAAGCGCCAGGCGGTCACCAATCCGCGCAACACCCTGTACGCGGTGAAGCGCCTGATCGGCCGCAAGTTCGAAGAAAAGGAAGTGCAGAAGGACATCGGCCTGATGCCGTACTCCATCGTCAAGGCCGACAACGGCGACGCATGGGTATCGGTGCGCGACCAGAAGCTGGCGCCGCCGCAGGTGTCCGCCGAAGTGCTGCGCAAGATGAAGAAGACCGCCGAAGACTACCTCGGCGAGCCGGTGACCGAAGCCGTGATCACCGTGCCGGCTTACTTCAACGACTCGCAGCGCCAGGCCACCAAGGACGCTGGCCGCATCGCCGGTCTGGACGTCAAGCGCATCATCAACGAGCCGACCGCGGCCGCGCTGGCCTTTGGCCTGGACAAGAACGAAAAGGGCGACCGCAAGATCGCCGTGTATGACCTGGGTGGCGGCACGTTCGACATCTCGATCATCGAGATCGCCGACGTTGACGGCGAGAAGCAGTTCGAAGTGCTGTCGACCAATGGCGACACCTTCCTGGGCGGCGAAGACTTCGACCAGCGCATCATCGACTACATCATCGGTGAGTTCAAGAAGGACCAGGGCGTCGACCTGTCCAAGGACGTGCTCGCGCTGCAGCGCCTGAAGGAAGCCGCTGAAAAGGCCAAGATCGAACTGTCGAGCTCGCAGCAGACCGAAATCAACCTGCCGTACATCACGGCGGATGCCTCCGGTCCGAAGCACTTGAACCTGAAGATGACCCGCGCCAAGCTGGAATCGCTGGTCGAGGAACTGATCACCCGCACCATCGAGCCGTGCCGCATCGCCATCAAGGATGCTGGCGTCAAGGTCAGCGAGATCGACGACGTGATCCTGGTCGGCGGCATGACCCGCATGCCGAAGGTGCAGGAACAGGTCAAGGAGTTCTTCGGCAAGGAAGCGCGCAAGGACGTGAACCCGGACGAAGCCGTGGCCGTTGGCGCCGCGATCCAGGGTTCGGTGCTGTCGGGCGACCGCAAGGACGTGCTGCTGCTGGACGTGACGCCGCTGTCGCTGGGTATCGAAACCCTGGGTGGCGTGATGACCAAGATGATCACCAAGAACACCACCATCCCGACCAAGCATGCGCAGGTGTTCTCGACCGCCGACGACAACCAGCCGGCCGTGACCATCAAGGTGTTCCAGGGCGAGCGCGAGATGGCGACCGGCAACAAGCTGCTGGGCGAGTTCAACCTCGAAGGCATTGCCCCGGCACCGCGCGGCCTGCCGCAGATCGAAGTCTCGTTCGACATCGACGCCAACGGCATCCTGCACGTGGGCGCCAAGGACAAGGCGACCGGCAAGGAAAACCGCATCACCATCAAGGCGAACTCTGGCCTGTCGGAAGACGAGATCCAGCGCATGGTGAAGGACGCCGAGGCCAACGCCGAGGAAGACAAGAAGGCCCGCGAGCTGGCTGACGCCCGCAACCAGGCCGATGCGCTGATCCACTCGACCAAGAAGGCTGTCACCGAATACGGCGACAAGCTGGAAGCGGGCGAGAAGGAAAAGATCGAAGCCGCGATCAAGGAACTGGAAGACGCCGCACGCGGTGGCGACAAGGCCGAGATCGATGCCAAGGTCAGCGCGCTGTCCGACGCCAGCCAGAAGCTGGGCGAGCGCGTCTACGCCGACATGCAAGCCAAGGCCGGCGACGCCGGTGCGGCGGGCGCGGCCGGTGCCGGTGCTGCCGGCGCGGGCCAGCAGCAACATGCCCAGCCGCAGGACGACAACGTCGTGGACGCCGAATTCAAGGAAGTCAACGACAAGAAGTAATGGAAGAGCGGGGCGGGGGCGCGGCACACAAGCTGCGCCAGCCCCCATCCCGACGCCGGGCGACGGACATTGGACCAAGCGGGTTACCGCCGTCGAATGCCTCGCTCGGCTTTTTTGCTATTTTGCTCGGGCGGGTTTTGCACGCGCTTCCGGGCCAATCAGGTAAGCAGCCACCATGGCAAAACGTGACTTTTACGAAGTGCTCGGGGTGGGCAAGAACGCCAGCGACGACGACATCAAGAAGGCGTATCGCAAGCTGGCGATGAAGCACCACCCGGACCGCAATCCGGACAGCAAGGATTCCGAAGAGAAATTCAAGGAGGTCAAAGAGGCCTACGAGATGCTCTCCGATCCCGAGAAAAAGGCAGCCTACGACCAGTACGGCCATGCCGGCGTCGACCCCAACATGGCGGGCGGTTTCGGTGGTGGCGGCCAGGCCTATGGCGGTTTCGCCGAAGCTTTCGGCGATATCTTCGGCGATATCTTCGGCCAGCAGGGCCAGGCCGGCGGACGCCGGGGCGGCGGGCCGCAGGTGTACCGCGGCGCCGACCTGCGCTACAGCATGGAGATCACGCTGGAGCAGGCCGCCCACGGCCACGACGCGCAGATCCGCGTGCCGCACTGGGACGAGTGCGAGCATTGCCATGGCAATGGCGCCGAACCCGGCACCAACGTCGAAACCTGCCCGACCTGCCATGGCGCGGGCCAGGTACGCGTGTCGCAGGGTTTCTTCTCGATGCAGCAGACTTGCCCCAAGTGCCACGGTACCGGCAAGCACATTCCCAAGCCTTGCACCAAGTGCCACGGCCAGGGCAAGCTGAAGTCGCAGAAGACGCTGGAAGTGAAGATCCCGGCCGGCATCGACGAGGGCATGCGCATCCGCTCCACGGGCAACGGCGAGCCGGGCATCAACGGTGGGCCCCCGGGCGATTTGTATGTGGAAGTCCACATCAAGCAACACTCGGTGTTCGAGCGCGACGGCGACGACCTGCACTGCCAGATGCCGATCTCCTTCGCCACCGCGGCGCTGGGCGGCGACCTGGAAGTGCCCACGCTGGGCGGCAAGGCCAGCTTCCCGGTGCCCGAAGGCACCCAGCCCGGCAAGACGTTCCGTCTGCGCGGCAAGGGCATCAAGGGCGTGCGTTCGGGCTATCCGGGCGACCTCTACGTGCATGTGAACGTGGAGACGCCGGTCAAGCTGACCGAGGCGCAGAAGGACATCCTGCGCCAGTTCGACCGCTCGGTGCACGAAGGCGGCTCGCGCCACAGCCCGCAGGAGCAATCCTGGCTGGATAAGGTGAAGAGCTTCTTCAGCTGATCCGGCAACGGCATGCGGCCGGCCACGCGTTGATGTGTGGCCGGCTTTTTTGTTTTGGGGGCGATAATGCGGTGTCCTCCCCGCGCGCCGGTTCCGCCGGTGCCCGCGCTTTCTCCGTGCTTGTGCCCCCGATGCATTCGTTTTCTTCTCCGGCTTCGCCAACCCCCACCCTCGCGTCATCGCACGATCCGATCGCCATTGCCGCCGAGCCCTTCGTCCTGCTCGACGACGCCACCGCCGCCCCCGCCGAGGCCTCTTCGCGCCTGTACACCGGCTTCGCCCGTGAAGACGCGCTGCCCGATGCCTCCGCGCTCGGCGCGCTCGACGCCATGCTGGCAGAAGGCTGGCGCCAGGGCTGGCATGCCACGCTGTTCGCCCCCTACGAATTCGGCGGCCCGCTGGTCGGCGTGCCGGTCCATGTCGACCGCGCGCTGCCTTTCCATGACGGCGCGCTGCGCCTGCTGTGGTTCCGGCAGATGCGGCGGCTGGACACGCGGGAGGTCGCGCAGTGGCTGGCGCCGTCCTCGGGCGAACCGGCCGGCGTGATGGACGTCACAGCCGACACGCCGGAAGCGGCTTTCCACGCGGCCATTGCCCGGATCCACCAGTGGATCGAGGCTGGCGATACCTACCAGGTCAATTTCACGCAGCGGCTGCGCTTTGCCGCTTTCGGCAACCCGCTGGCGTTGTATGCCGCGCTGCGCGCCGCTCAGCCGGTGCCCTACGCCGCGCTGGCGCGGCTGCCGGGCGATGGTTGGGTGTTGTCGCTGTCGCCCGAGCTGTTTGTCCGGCATGACGGGCAAGGCCGGTTGCTGGCGTGCCCGATGAAAGGCACCGCCCCGCGTACCGGCGACAGCGCGCGCGATGCCGAGGCCGCCGCAGCGCTGGCGGCGGACCCGAAGAACCGCGCCGAGAACGTGATGATCGTCGACCTGCTGCGCAACGATCTCGGCCGCGTCGCCGTGCCCGGCACGGTGGCCGTGCCGGACCGCTTCGCGGTGCAGCCGTTCGGCCAGGTGCTGCAGATGACCTCCACCGTCACCGCCGCCGCGCGTCCCGGCACCAGCCTGGCCGACCTGTTGCGCGCGCTGTTTCCCTGCGGCTCCATCACCGGCGCGCCCAAGCGGCGCACCATGCAGATCATCGGTGAACTGGAGCAGGCGCCGCGCGGCCTCTATACGGGCTCCCTGGGCTGGATCGATGCGCCCGGCGGCAAACAGGCCGATGGGTGGCCCGGCGCCTTCGCCCTGTCCGTGGCGATCCGCACGCTGGTGCTGGGCGCGCCGGGCGCGGATGGCCTGCGCGCGGGCGAGATGGGCGTCGGCGGCGGCATCGTGCACGACAGCGACGCCGCGGGAGAATATGCCGAATGCGGCTGGAAGGCCCGCTTCCTGACCGCGCACGATCCGGGCTTCACCTTGTTCGAGACCATGCGCGTGGAGGATGGGAAGTGCCAGCGCCTGGCCCATCATCTGGCGCGGCTGGCCGCTTCCGCCGGTCACCTGGGCTTTCGCTTCGAGCGGGACCGCGCGCTGGCGGCCGTGCAGGGTGCCGTGACGGATCTCGGCGCCGGTACCTGGCGCTTGCGCCTGGCGCTGGACAAGGCCGGCGGTTTCGCCATCGCCCACGGCCCGCTGGCGCCGCTGGGCGCCGTCCCCGTGCTGGTCACGCTGGCGCCGCAGGCGTTGGCATGCGCTGATCCGCTGCGCCGCCACAAGACCAGCGCGCGCGCCGTCTACGATGGCGGCTGGCAGTCCGCAGAGCGCGCAGGCGCCTTCGATAGCCTGTTCTTCAACGCCCGCGACGAACTGCTTGAGGGTGGCCGCAGTTCAGTGTTCGTCAAAGTGGACGGGGCGTGGCTGACGCCGCCGTTGACCGCGGACATCCTGCCCGGCGTGATGCGCGCGGCGGTGCTGGCCGACGGCGCGCGCTACCTGGGCGGACCGGTGAGCGAGGCGGTGATCACGCGGGCCATGCTGCGCCGCGCCGAAGCGCTGGCGCTGGCCAACTCGCTGCGCGGGGTATTGCCGGCGGTATTGCCGGCGGAATTGCGCCCGGAGGACTGATCCGGCCGCTCAGCGATGGCGCGTATCCAGGCGTCCGTCGGTGAGCTTCCAGCGCACCACGCCCGGCAGGTTGATCAGGTCGCGGTCGTGGCAGATCATCACCACGGTGCGGCCCTCGGCGGCCAGTTCGCGCACCAGTGCGATCACCTGTTCGCGCGCGTGGCCGTCCAGGCTGGAGGTGGGTTCATCCAGCAGCAGCAAGTCGGGCTCCAGCACTTTGGCGCGTGCCAGCGCCACGCGCTGTATCTCGCCGCCGGACAGGCGTTCGGGCGCGGTGTTCTGCACATGCGTGATGCCGGCCCAGCCCAGCGCGGCTCCCACGCGCCGCCGGATCTCGTCGGCGGCCAGGCCGCGGGTTTTCAGGCCGTAGGCAATATTCTCCCGTACCGAGGTGCGAAACAGGTAGGGATGCTGGTGGAGATAGGCGATGCGCTGCCGCAGCGCCGCCGGCAGCGGATCGAGCGCCGCCTCGTGCGGCTGGCCGTCCGCACCGGTCCAGGACACCCTGGCACCGGGCGCGCGCTCCAGCCCCGCCACCATGCGCAGCAGCGTGGTCTTGCCGGCGCCGTTGACACCGGTCAGCACCACGGCGGCGGCGCGGGGAAAGGCCAGTTCACCGATGTCGAACAGACACCGTGCGCCGACCTGCCGCCGCAGGCCGCGCACGGTCAGCAGCGGGGGCAATTGCGCAGGCGGCAGCGCGTGTCCGTCGGGAGTCTGGCGTGCGGGCAGTGTGCTCATCGGCGAAATCCTCCCGCGCCTTGCAGCCACGCCAGCATCACATTCACCAGCAGTGCCAGCGCCACCAGTACGATGCCCAGCGCGATGCCCTGGGCAAATTCGCCCTTGCTGGTTTCCAGCGCGATGGCGGTGGTGATGGTTCGGGTAGCGCCTTCGATATTGCCGCCGATCATCAGCGCGGAGCCGACTTCGGCAATGACCCGCCCAAATCCGGCCACCAGCGCTGCCATCAGGCCAAAGCGCAGCTCGCGCAGCACCGTAAAGAAGGTCCGCCAGCGGCCAGCGCCCAGCACCCACGCCGTTTCACGCAGGCGAACGTCCGCCCCCTGCAGGGTGGACAGGGCAAAGGCCAGGACCACCGGGAAGCCGATCACCGCCTGCCCGAAGACCATGCCGCTACGGGTGAACAACAATGAAAAATCGCCCAGCGGTCCCTGGCGGGTGAACAGCAGATACAGGATCAGCCCGACCAGCACGGTCGGGAAGGAAAGGAAGGCCTGCGCCACCACCACGACTACCCGGCGGCCGGGAAAATCGTGGGTGGCGATCAGGTAGGCCGCGCCGATGGCGGGCACGGTGGCGAGCGCCAGCCCCAGCACGGCCACCACCAGCGAGGTCCAGACGATGAACCACAAGGCGCCGTCGCCGCTGGCCAGCAGATGGAAGGCCGTAGCTGTGGCGGCACCGATCTCCATGTCCGGAGCCGGCCGGTCAGGCCGAGAAGGTGTGCTCGACGGCGGGGAAGCTGCCGTCCTTCACGGCCGCCACATAGGCGCGTACCGCAGCCTCGATCGAGCTGGCGCCATCCATGAAGTTGCGTACGAACTTGGCTTTGCGGCCTGGGTAGACGTTGATCATGTCCTGCAGTACCAGCACCTGGCCCGAGCAATCCGCGCCGGCGCCGATGCCGATGGTCGGGATGGTCAGCAAGCCGGTGACTACGCCAGCCACCGCTGCCGGCACCGCTTCCATCACGATCAGCTGGGCGCCCGCTGCCTGTAGCGCGAGCGCATCGCGCTTGAGTTGCGCGGCGCTCTCGTCGGTCTTGCCTTGTACCTTGAAGCCGCCCAGCGCGTGCACCGATTGTGGCGTCAGGCCGATGTGGGCGCACACCGGGATGCTGCGCTCGACCAGGAATTTGACAGTGGGCGCGAGCCAGTCGCCGCCCTCCAGCTTGACCATGTGCGCGCCGGCCCGCATCAGCGCCACGGCGCTGGCGTAGGTGGCTTCCGGGGTGGGGTAGGTGCCGAACGGCAGGTCCGCCACCAGCAGGGCGCTCTGGTTGCCGCGCGCCACGCATTCGGTGTGATAGACCACGTGCTCCAGCGTCACGGGCAGCGTGGTCTGCTGGCCTTGCATGACATTGCCGAGGGAGTCGCCGACCAGCAGCACCTCGACCCCGCAGTAGTCGAGCAGCGCGGCGAAGCTGGAGTCGTACGCGGTCAGCATGGCGATTTTTTCGCCGGCGGCGCGCATGGCCTGCAGCCTGGGGATGGTGACGGTCTTGCGGGAGGGGTCGAGGAGGTAACTCATGACGTTGGGCCGGTAGAGAGACGGGAGTCGGGCCGGCCGCAATGCCGCAGTGCATCCAAGCTCAGTGCATCAGCGCATCTGCATCCTTGCGGCAAGGCTTTTGCCCCCTTCAGTTTGCTTCGCAGCGAGGTACGCGGCCCGATCTGGACGGGCGCTGGCTTCGCGGCAGCGACTGTTGTCGTTATGGTTAAGGCTGGCAGGCGGGAACCTGTCAGGGCGCAGCGAGATTGAGAAAGGCCTTGCGGCCGCGCATGTTTTCGATGCGCGACAGTAGTGTACGGAAATCGGCGTCGTTGTCTACCGGGCTGAAGTGGGCCGTGTCGACGATCATTACCGGCGCCTCGTCGTAGCGATGGAACAGCTCGCCGTAGGCGTCGGACAGGCGCTCCAGATAGGCTTCGTCGATGCTGGACTCGCCGGGCGCGTTGCGGCGCGCGATCCGCTCGCGCAGCAGGGCAGGCGAGGCCTGCAGCACGATGACCAGGTCCACGCGCTGGCCCTGGGCTGGCAGGCGCGCGGCAAGGGCGTCGTACAGCGCCAGTTCGTCCTCGGGCAAGGTCAGCCCGGCGTAGAGACGGCTCCTGGTGTACAGGAAATCCGCCACCATGCGCTGTCCCGCCAGCAATGCCGCCTGCCAGGTTTGGAGCTGCTGCGCGCGCTGGTTCATCAGCGAAAGCTGCAGCGGCAGCGCGTAACGCGCTGGCTCGCGGTAATAGCGTTCGAGGAAGGGGTTTTCGCGTGCCGCGTCGAGCAGCTCGCCGGTACGCAGGGTTTGCGCCAGGCGTTGCGCGAGCGCGGTCTTGCCGGCCCCGATGGGGCCTTCCACCACAATGCGGCGCAGGTGTTCGAGCATGGGCGGGTCCGGTCGGCTGATGCCAGGCTAAGAGGGCGGATGAAGCGGGGCCGGCTGGCCTGGGCCGGTCATGGCATCAGGAAGCGTCGCGCGCATCCCGCTGCCGCGTGCATTGGCAGAACGAGACTTTCTCGACACGCTGCCCGCTGACCGCAGCCAGGTAATCCGCCGCGGGGCCAAGTCCCGGGATGACCAGGCCGGCATCCAGTTCGAGCAGGGGCACCAGCGTGAAGGCGCGCTCGGCCACGCGCGGATGCGGCACCACGAGCTTTTCATCCTGGTGGATCTCGTCGCCGAACACCAGCAGGTCCAGGTCGAGGGTGCGCGGCGCGTTGCGGAATGGCCGTTCGCGCCCGAACTGGTCCTCGATGTGGTGGCAGATACGCAGCAGCTGCGCAGCGGTGAACGAGGTTTCCACCTTGACCACCGCGTTGTAATAGTCGCCGCCCGTCGCATCGACCGGAGCCGTGCGATAGAGCGATGATCTCGCCATCACCGTGATGCCGACCTGCTGGGCCAGGCATACGATGGCATCTTTCAGGGCTTGCCGGGCGTCGCCCAGGTTGGCTCCGATGCCGATAAAGGCAAGTGTCATTACGATTCCTCCGGCTGGACGCGTACCTTGCCGGCTTTCCGGTCTGCAGTGGAGCCGGAATCCGGGCTCGCGTCCAAATCACTCCGCGAAGAAACTGTATCCGATTTCCGCGGACTGCGCCTGCGGCGCTTCTTGCGCGCCGGAGCGCCGCCTTCGCCATCGTCGGCCGGCTCGCCGCCCTCGGCGCCGCCGCTGCCGCCGCCGCCTTGCCTGCCGCCACCGCGCACCGGGCGCACGGCATCGATCAGGTCCTCGCGGCCATGGCTATCGGCGTCCTGGAAATCCTGCCACCACTGCGCCAG
Organism: Cupriavidus sp. 01L45; assembly: GCF_056399885.1. NCBI lineage: Bacteria > Pseudomonadati > Pseudomonadota > Betaproteobacteria > Burkholderiales > Burkholderiaceae > Cupriavidus > Cupriavidus sp. 01L45. The sequence continues at coordinate 56,318 of NZ_JBFTSG010000014.1, forward strand.
CTCGGCCGGCTGCTCGCCGGACTGGCAGCGCAGGTAGAGGAAGTCGAACCCGGCGCGGAAGCGCGGCGATTCGATCAGGCGGAACGGCATGCGGCCCACGCGCTTCTCGAAGCGCGGCTGCATGCCCCAGATGTCCCGCATGTCGGTGACAAAGCGGCGCTGGATGGCGAGCTGGCCGGTCTGGCGCTCCAGCACATCGTCCATCGCGATATTGAGCGCGGCGATGGCGTGCTCGCCTTCCTCGCGCAGCGTGGTCCAGCGCTGCAGCACGTGGTGCCACAGCAGCGCGGCGAACAGGAAGCCCGGCGACACCGGCTTGCCGACCTGCACGCGCTGGTCGGTGTTGTCCAGCGCCAGCTGCACGAAGCGCTGGCCCATCGGCTGCTCCAGCGCGACGTCCAGCAGCGGCAGCAGGCCGCGGTGCAGGCCGGCCTTGCGCAACTCCTGCAGCGAGGCCCATGCGTGGCCGGACATCAGCAGCTTGAGCATCTCGTCGAACAGGCGCGCGCTGGGCACGTTATGGATCAGCGAGGCGAGGTCGGCGATCGGCTGGCGGGTTTCCTCGTCGATGGTGAAACCGGTCTTGGCGGCGAAACGCACTACGCGCAGCATGCGGATGGGATCTTCGCGGTAGCGCGTGACCGGGTCGCCGATCATGCGCAGCGTGCGCGCGCGGATGTCTTCCATGCCGTGGTGGTAGTCATACACCGTCTGCTCGGCCGGATCGTAGTACATCGCATTGATGGTGAAGTCGCGGCGTTCCGCGTCTTCCGCCTGCGAGCCCCATACGTTGTCGCGCAGCACGCGTCCGGAGGCGTCGATCGCGTGGGTCTTGCTGTCGAGCTCCGCGCGCTTGAGACGGCGCCCTTCGGGCAGGGTCTCGCTGGCAACCGCGTCGACCAGCGCGCGGAAGGTGGAGACCTCGATGATCTCCTGATCGCGCCCGCCGTAGAAGGTCACGTGCACGATCTGGAAGCGCCGGCCAATGATGCGCGAGCGGCGGAACAGCGCCTGCACCTGGTCGGGCGTGGCGTTGGTGGCGACGTCGAAGTCCTTGGGCTTGATGCCCAGCAACAGGTCGCGCACCGCGCCGCCGACGATAAAGGCCTGGTAGCCCGCCTGCTGCAGCGTGGAGGTGACTTTGATGGCGTTGCGCGAGATCAGCGACTGGTCGATCTGGTGCTCGGCATGCGCAACGATATTCGGCGTATGGGCGCGTCCGCCGCGGCGTTTGGTGGGGCGCTGCTGGGTGCCCGGCTTGCCGAGCAGCCGGTTGATTAGCTTCTTGATCACGTCAGAACAGATCCATGATGCGCCAGCCGGCCGCGGCGGCGTGGTGACGCAGGCGATCGTCCGGGTTGGCGGCGATCGGTTCGCTGACCTTTTCCAGTAGCGGCAGGTCGTTGGCCGAATCGCTGTAGAAGGTGGTGTTTTCGAAGGCATCCCATTGGGTGCCCATGCTCTTGAGCCAGGTTTCGACGCGGGCGATCTTGCCCTCGCGGAAGCATGGAATGCCTGCGACTTCGCCGGTGAAGGCGCCGTCGGGCTTGCCGTTGGCGGTGGCCGGCTCGGTGGCGACCAGGTGCTTGATGCCAAAGGCCGCCGCGATCGGGGCGGTGACGAAGCTGTTGGTGGCGGTGACTACCGCGCACAGGTCGCCGGCGTCGAGATGCTTGTAGACCAGCGCCCGCGCCTGCGGCGTCATCACCGGATCGATCACTTCCCGCATGAACTGACCCCGCCACGCTTCGAGCCGGTCGCGCGGGTTGGCCGCCAGCGGCGCCAGCGCGAAACGCAGGAAAGCCTGGATATCCAGGGTGCCAGCCTTGTAGTGGCCGTAGAACTCATCGTTCCTGCGGCGGTAGGATTCCTCGTCGACAGCGCCCAGGCGCACGAGGAAGCGGCCCCATTCGTGGTCGCTGTCGGTCGGGAGCAAGGTGTGGTCGAGGTCGAACAATGCCAGATTCATGGGCGGCGATTTTACATTAACGTGACTGTGGCCGTTTCTTTAACGTGACCGGCTGGCAACGAATACAAGCACGGGACATGCCAAGTGCCGTGCGCGCCGTGCCGGCAGCCCGCGCTCACTCCCGCAACTCGGCAAACATTTCCCGCAGCAAGGGCAGGGTGACGGCGCGCTTGCGCTCCAGCGAATAGGTGTCCAGCGCGTCCAGCAGCGCCATCAGGCTGGGCATGTCGCGGTATTTGCGCGTGACCAGCCAGTGCGGGATTTCCGGCGAAAGCTGCAGGCCGCGTTCGCGCGCAGCCTGCACCAGCGCCGTCATCTTGTCTTCGTCCGACAGCGGCGCGAGCTGGTAGACCAGGCCCCAGCCCAGCCGGGTGCGCAGGTCCTCGCGCACCGGCATGGCCAGCGGTGCCTGGCTGCCGGCCACCACGATGGCGGTGCGCACGTGGGCCCGGACCTCGTTGTAGAGCGAGAATACGGCGATCTGGCGCGCTTCGTCGAGCAGCTCCACATCGTCCACGGTGTAGAGCTGGCAGCTCGGGTCGAAGATGAAATCCGACAAGGCATGATGCGGGCTCAGGTAGCGGCAGCTGATGCCGGCCTGGTAGCCGCTGTCGCAGACCGCGTGCAGCAAATGGGTGCGGCCCGAGCCCACCTCGCCCCACAGGTAGATCAGGCGGTCGGCGGCGCGCTCCTGGGCCACCGCGGCGGCGAGATCGTGCAGGCGTTGCACGGGCTCGCGGTTGGCGGCCACGAAAAAATTCTCGAAGGTCGACGGCGGCGGACTGCCAAGTTCAAGCGAAAGCTGCTTGGGGCGGGGAAACATGGCTTATCGGTTACTTGGGGTAAAGGTCAGCTATCGGGTAAACGCGTCGCGGCAGTCCGGCGCTGACCATCTGGATGGCGCTGGCGGGACGGCGGGAGGCTGCCAAAATTGTCTTCATCGGTAAGGGCTGGGGGCAACACTTCATGACGCGGGACACCGGAAACTGGAAGCCGGAAGCCTGTATCCGTTAAAATTGCGATTCTACTGGACTCGCGGCCGCAAATCGCCGTCGTGAGCGCCGCATTACTCACTTCATACTCCAGGAAAAGCAGGTTCCCATGAGCGCATCCCCCACTTCCGGCCAGGCAGGCCTTTCCTACCGCGATGCCGGCGTCGATATCGACGCGGGCGACGCGCTCGTCGACCGCATCAAGCCGTTCGCCAAGCGCACCATGCGCGAGGGCGTGATGGCCGGCATCGGGGGCTTCGGCGCGCTCTTCGAACTGTCCAAGAAGTACAAGGAGCCGGTGCTGGTGTCCGGCACCGACGGCGTCGGCACCAAGCTCAAGCTGGCCTTCCAGCTTAACCGCCACGACACCGTGGGCCAGGATCTGGTGGCCATGAGCGTCAACGACATCCTGGTGCAGGGTGCCGAACCGCTGTTCTTCCTCGACTACTTCGCCTGCGGCAAGCTGGACGTGGATACCGCCGCTACCGTGATCCAGGGCATCGCCCAGGGCTGCGAGCTGTCCGGCTGCGCGTTGATCGGCGGCGAGACCGCCGAGATGCCGAGCATGTACCCCGACGGCGAATACGACCTGGCCGGCTTTGCAGTCGGCGCGGTGGAAAAGAGCCGCATCATCGACGGCAGCACCATCGTGCCGGGCGACGTGGTGCTGGGCCTGGCTTCGTCGGGCGCGCACTCCAACGGCTACTCGCTGGTGCGCAAGATCATCGAAGTGGCCAAGCCGGACCTGAACGCCGACTTCCACGGCCAGCGCCTGCAGGACGCCATCATGGCCCCCACCCGCATCTACGTGAAGCCGCTGCTGTCGCTGATCGAGACGCTGCCGGTCAAGGGCATGGCTCACATCACCGGCGGCGGCCTGACCGAAAACGTGCCGCGCGTGCTGGCGCAGGGCGTGACCGCCGTGCTGCAGCGCGACGCCTGGACCTTGCCGCCGCTGTTCCAGTGGCTGCAGGCGCAAGGCAACGTGGCCGACGACGAAATGCACCGCGTGTTCAATTGCGGCATCGGCATGGTGGTGATCGTTGCCAAGGAAGACGCCGACCGCGCCATCCGTCATCTGCAGGCGGCTGGTGAAACCGTGTGGCAGATCGGCGAGATCCGCGAGCGCGAAGAAGGCCAGGCGCAGACCATCGTCGTCTGAGCGGTCTGCTTCCAACGCAAAACGGCACATGCTTGGGCATGTGCCGTTTTCGTTTGCGCGGGGCGCAGTGGCGGCCCTACCCGGCCGCGCCCAGCTTCGTCAGCGCCTCCCCTGTAACCCGGCAAATCCGCCAGTCCGGCATCACGTCCGCGCCCATCGCGCGGTAAAACTCGATCGACGGCGTGTTCCAGTCCAGCACGCTCCATTCGAAGCGGCCGCAGCCGCGTTCCACCGCCAGCGCCGCAAGATGCTTGAGCAACATCTTGCCCAGCCCGTGGCCACGCCAGGCCGGGTCGACATAAAGGTCTTCCAGATACAGCCCGGGCTTGGCCAGGAAGGTCGAGAAGTTGTGGAAGAACAAGGCAAAGCCCACCGCCTTCGCGCCTTGCGCGCCCGGCACCTCCACCAGCACGGCCTCGGCATGCGGGCGCGCGCCGAACAGGGCTTCGCGCAGTTTTTCCGGCGTGGCTTCGATCAGGTGGGTGAGTTTCTCGTATTCGGCCAGTCCCGTGATCAGCGCGAGCAAGCTTTCGCAGTCGTCAGGCGTGGCGGGGCGTAGTACGAAATCGGAGGTGGGCATGGCGGGTTTGACGCATCGGCAGGTAATAAAACGCGATTATCGCCTATTCGTCACATCTGGCCTATGCCTGCCCAATCCTTGCCAGTCGTGCCACTTGCGTGACGTAATCCGTCGCCAGGCAGTCCACCACTTCGCGCTCGGGCGTGCTGCGCAGCCAGGTGAGCTGGCGCTTGCAGAGCTGGCGGGTAGCCGCCAGGCCGCGTTCGCGCATGGTGGCGAAGTCGGTCTCGCCATCCAGGTACTCCCACACCTGGCGGTAGCCTACGCAGCGGATGGATGGCAGCGTCGGCTGCAGGTCGCCGCGCGCGCGCAGCCGTTCCACTTCGTCGATAAAGCCGCCGGCCAGCATGGCATCGTAGCGGGTGGCGATGCGCGCGTGCAGTACCGCGCGGTCGGAAGGCTCCAGCGCGATCACGCGATAGCGGCGGTCGGCGGCGCCGGCAAAGGTGCGTTCGCCGGCTTGCCGTGCCAGCAGCGCCGACATTGGTTGTCCGGACAGCCGGTGGATCTCCAGCGCGCGCTGGATGCGCTGGGCATCGTTGGGCGCCAGCCGTGCCGCGGTCACCGGGTCGACTTCGGCCAGCATGGCGTGCAGCAGCGGCCAGCCGCGCTCGGCGGCCAGCGCGTCGAGTTCCGCGCGCAGCGCCGGGTCGGCTTGCGGCAGGTCGTTCAGGCCCTGGGTCAGGGCCTTGTAGTACAGCATGGTCCCCCCGACAATCAGCGGCTCGCTGCCGCGCGCGCGGATCTCGCCGATCAGCCGCTCGGCATCGGTGACGAACTGGGCGGCGGAGTAGCTGTCGGCCGGGTCGATGATGTCGATCAGGTGGTGCGGCACCGCGGCGAGCTCGGCCGGCGAGGGCTTGGCGGTGCCGATGTCCATCTCGCGGTAGACCAGCGCCGAGTCCAGGCTGATGATCTCGATCGGGGCTTGCGCCGCCAGCGCCAGCGCGGCGGCGGTCTTGCCGGAGGCGGTAGGGCCGAGCAGGCAGACCACGGGCGGGTGGTCTGCGCCGAGGCTTGCGGGAGCTGGTGCGGCGTTCAAGGCGGAGGGAACCGGGGTGGCGGAACTGGCGGCGGGCTGTGGCACGGCAGTCTATTGGCCGCGCAGGAACAGGCGGTCGAGTTCGGCCACCGACAACTGCACCCAGGTGGGCCGTCCATGGTTGCACTGGTCGGCGCGCTCGGTCTGTTCCATCTGGCGCAGCAGCGCGTTCATCTCTTCCAGCGTGAGCTTGCGGTTGGCGCGCACCGCGCTGTGGCAGGCCAGGGTCGCGAGCAGTTCGTTCTGGCGTTCGACCAGTACGCGCGAGCCGCCGAAGGCGTGCAGGTCGCGCAGCACGTCGCGCGCCAGGGCTTCAGTGTCGGCCTGCTTGAGCAGGGACGGGATGGCGCGAATCGCCAGCGTGGTGGGCGAGACCTGAGCGATGTCGAAGCCGAGCAGGGTGAGGGTTTCCTGGTGCTCCTCGGCAGTGCCGATCTCCACCGCGCTGGCCGTCAGCGTGACCGGGATCAGCAGCGACTGCACCGCCAGCTCACGCGTTTCCAGAGCGGTCTTGATCTGCTCGTACAGGATGCGCTCGTGGGCGGCGTGCATATCCACCAGCACCAGGCCGCGCGCGTTCTGCGCCAGTACATAAATGCCGTGCAGCTGCGCGATGGCATAGCCCAGCGGGCTGGCATCGTCCTCGGTGAATTCCTGCCGTGGAAGCTGCTCGAGCAGGCCAGGCGGGTCGTTCTCGCGGGCGGCCTGCGCATCGGCCATCCAGGCCGGGGGCGTGCTGGCAGGGCCGGCGGAGGCGCGCGAAAATCCGTTGCCCGGCTGGATCGCATCGCGGACCATGCCGAGGTAGGCCTGGCGGGGCTGGGCAACGCCGAGTTCGGTCTGGCGCGCGGTGGCCGTGTAGTCCACCCACGGGCGCGGGCTGGCGCCACCGCCACCCATGCCGCCGCTCCTGCCTGATCCACCGAAGCCGCCGGAAGCTCCGGAACCACCGCCAATGCCGCGTGCGCCCGGGAAACCGCCGGGGCCGCCAAGGCGTTCCCCCGCGGGAGTATCGTCCACATCGGACGCGGTATGCAGGCTGTCGCCCTGTTCGCCCGCCTGGCGCGCCAGGCAGCGCTGCACGGCGTGGTAGACGAACTGGTGCACCGCGCGCGATTCACGGAAACGCACTTCGATCTTGGACGGGTGCACGTTGACATCCACCATCTCGGGCGGCAGGTCCATGCACAGCACGTAGGACGGGAAGCGATCGCCGTGCAGCACGTCCTGGTAGGCGCTGCGCACGGCGTGGGTGAGCAGCTTGTCGCGGACGTAGCGGCCGTTGACGAAGAAGAACTGCTGGTCGGGACGCCCGCGCGAGGCGGTGGGCAGCCCGGCAAATCCGTACAGGTGCAGGTTGCCGGCTTCCTCATCCAGGGGCAGGCGGGCGTTGGCGAAGTCGGCGCCGAGCACCTGGCCCGTGCGCGTGGCGACATCGCCGGCATTCCAGTGCTCCATCGGCTTGCCATTGTGATGGACCGAGATGGCCACGTCCGGCCGTGCCAGCGCCGCGCGCCGCACCATCTCCAGGCAATGGCCGAACTCGGTTTGTTCCGATTTAAGGAACTTTCGGCGCGCTGGCGTGTTGAAGTAAAGGTGCTGCACGTCGACGGTGGTGCCCACGCCGCCGGACGCGGGCTGCACTTCGCCGGTGTCGGCGATCACCTGTGTCGCATGCGAATCGCTGGCGGTGCGGCTGGTCAGGGTCAATTCGGAAACCGAAGCGATCGAGGCCAGCGCCTCGCCGCGAAAGCCCAGCGTGAGCACCGATTCCAGTTCGTCCAGCGAGGCGATCTTGCTGGTGGCGTGGCGCATCAGCGCGACCGGCAGTTCGGCGGCAGGGATGCCACAGCCGTTGTCCGCGATCACGATGCGCCGCACACCGCCTTCTTCCAGCCGGATATTGAGCTGGGTGGCGCCGGCGTCCAGCGCGTTCTCGAGCAGTTCCTTGACCACCGAGGCGGGGCGTTCCACCACCTCGCCGGCCGCGATCTGGCTGATCAACTGGTCGGGCAGGGGGCGGATAGGACGGGGTGGCTGGGCGGGGCGCGGGTCTTGGGCAGGCATGGGCGGAATTATACGTGGGCGCGCTGCAGGCCCGCGCGCGCGGGACAAGCACATTGGCGTCGGATCAGGTGACTTTGGAGTCGGTCCGGTCTTGTATGATGTCGGCTGAATTCAGAATGGGGATCGAATTGGATATCGTATTGCAGTTTCTAGACATGTTGCTGCATGTCGACAAATACCTCGGCACCGTCATCGAGAACTACGGTGCGTGGGTCTATGCCATCCTCTTTGCCATTGTCTTTGCGGAGACAGGCCTGGTGGTGTTGCCTTTCCTGCCGGGCGATTCACTGCTCTTCATCGCCGGCGCCTTTTGCGCCACGCATGCCATGAATGAGTGGGTGCTGGTCGGCCTGCTGCTGGTGGCGGCGATTGGCGGCAATACGGTCAACTACCTGGTGGGAAGCTGGGTCGGCCCGAAGGTGTTCGACGGCCATTGGCGCTTCCTGGACCAGCAGGCACTGCGCAAAACCCACGATTTCTACGAGCGCCACGGTGGCAAGACGCTGGTCATGGCCCGTTTCCTGCCGATCGTGCGTACTTTTGCGCCGTTCGTCGCCGGCGTGTCRCAGATGACGTTCGCCAAGTTCCAGATGTTCAACGTGATTGGTGCGATGGCCTGGGTCCTGGGCCTGGTGTTTGCCGGTTATTTCTTCGGCAACCTGCCGTTCATCAAGCAATACCTGAACCTGATTGTGCTGGCTGGCATCGGCGCGGCGGTCGTGCCGCTGGTGCTGGGCGGGTTGTGGAAGCTCGTGCGCGGCGGCAAGCGCCGTCCTTCCTGAGCGACGGGGCAGGCCGGGGCCTGCCCCTGCCCGGGCTTCAGTTCACGCTGCGGCTCATCATGCGCAACGCTGGCATGCGGTCGCGGATCTGGGTGGTATCGGCCGCATCCGGGCGCGCCATCACGTAGGCTTCCAGGTCGGCCAGCGCCGGCCGGAAGCACTCCAGGTTGGCATAGGCCAGGCCGCGGTCCCGCACTTCCTCGATCGAGCCTGGCAACAAGATCACCAGGCGGTTCTGTACCGCCAGCAAGCGCTGCCAGCGCGATTCCTGCAGATAGATCGACTTGAGATTGCGCAGCACGCGCGCCACGATCTCACGGTGGCTCGCCACCTGCAGGAACAGGCCCAGCGGCACCTCGTTGGGATCGGCGATGCCCTCGCGCTCCAGGTGCGGGTCGAGCATCTCCTGCAACTGCTCCTTCGACAGCGTCTCGCCGGTGAGCGGGTCCACCACCACCTCGCCGGCGGGAATCGACATCCGCACCAGGAAATGGTTGGGGAAGGACACGCCCTTGAGCGGCAGGCCGATATGCTGGCCCAACTCCATATAGAGCACCGCCAGCGAGATCGGGATGCCGCGCCGCTGCTTGAGCACGACGTTCAGGTAGGAGTTGTCGGGATCGTAATAGTCGTTCGCGTTGGCGCCGAAGCCCAGGTCGCGGTAGAAGAAATGGTTGAGCAGGCGCATGCGCTGGATGGCCGGCGTGCCTTCGGCGATCCGTCGCTTCAGGCGAACCGCGAGCATGTCGAGCATGGCCAGTTCGGCTTGCAGGTCCAGGTCCGGGTAGGCGTCCTGGGCGATCGAGAGCACCGTCTCGGTAAGCGGGATACCGTCCTCGTCCGCCACGAGACTGGCAAAGTATTCCAGGACTTTCGTGGTTGTCATTGCGGCTTTCCTGAATGCGGCCTGGCGGCTGTTCGAGATCGAAACTGGCGGCATGGCTGGCGTTCCCGGACGGTGCATTGGCATCGTCCGCGTCCGCCTGCCTGCTGGGCAGAACCGCTTCGTCTCATTCTGACACAACCTCAGTTGCCTTGACCCTGCACCGCGCGCTGCCGCAGCCCTTGCGCCGCGCTGGCGCGACTGGCTGGATTGGCAGGCGGGGGCCTCTTAGCCGGCTCTCCGCTTGAAAGCGGAGTATCTCAGCCCCATGAGCCACAGTGTACCGAAGTAGACGACCGCCGCAAGTACCAGGCACGAGGCCAGCAGCGCGATGCGCAGCAACGGCGTGGCGCCCAGGCCGACCCAGTCGAAGTTGCGGGCGAACCAGAGCAGCATGCCGGCCAGCAGCGTCACGGCGGTCAGCAACTGGGCAAGGAACAGCCACCAGCCCTTGGCCGGCTTGTAGAAGCCGCGCTTGCGTAGTCCCAGGAACAGCAGCAGGGCGTTGACAGTGGCGCCGAAGCTGATCGATAGCGCCAGGCCGGCGTGGCCGAAGCGCGGCACGAAGACGTAGTTGGACAACTGCGTGATCACAAGCACCAGCAAGGCGATCTTGACCGGGGTGCGGATGTCCTGGCGGGCATAGAAGCCCGGCGCCAGGATCTTGATCAGGATCAGGCCGAGCAGGCCGGTGCCGTAGGAAACCAGCGCCTGCCGGGTCATCTCCACCGCATGGGCGTCGAACTTGCCATAGTTGAACAGCACCGCGGTCAGCGGCGCGCCAAAGACGAACAGTCCGACCGCGCACGGCACGGCCAGCAGGAACGTCAGGCGCAGGCCCCAGTCGAGCAGGCCGGAATATTCGGCCCGGTTGTCCTCGGCGCTGGCTTTCGACAGGCTCGGCAGCAGGATGGTGCCCAGCGCCACGCCCAGCAGCGCCGTCGGGAATTCCATCAGGCGGTCGGCGTAGGTCAGGTAGGACACGCTGCCGGCGGCCAGGCGGGAGGCAATGTTGGTATTGATGATCAGGCTGATCTGAGCCACCGAGACCGCCAGAAGCGCCGGTGCCATCTGCCGCATGACGCGGCGCACGCCTGGTTCGGCCCAGGCCGCGCGCAGGTTGAAGCGCAGGCGCGGCATCACGCCCAGCCGCCGGAGCGCCGGAATCTGCACCGCCAGTTGCAGGATGCCGCCCACCAGCACCCCCCAGGCCTGCGCGTAGATCGGCTGCGCCATATGCGGGCCGACGAACAGCGCGGCTACGATCAGGCAGAGATTGAGCAGCACCGGCGTGAAGGCGGGCATGGCGAAGCGGCGCCAGGTATTGAGGATGCCGGAGGCCAGCGCCACCAGCGAGATCAGGCCGATGTAGGGAAACATCACGCGGGTCATGAAGACCGCGGCGTCGTAGGTTTCGCCGCCATGCTGGCGGAAGCCCGTGGCGACCACCATCATCACGAGCGGGGCGCCGATCACGCCGAGTAGCGAGACGCCCATCAGGACCCAGGTCATGACCGTGGCAACCGAATCGATCAGCGCACGGGTCTCGGCCTCGCCGCGCTTGCTATGGTATTCACCCAGGATCGGCACGAAGGCTTGCGAGAATGCGCCCTCGCCGAAGATGCGGCGCAGCAGGTTGGGAATGCGGAACGCCACGTTGAAGGCGTCGGTCATGTCCGAAGCGCCAAAGGCACGGGCGATCAGGATCTCGCGGATAAGGCCGGTGATGCGCGACAGCATCGTCAGGCTGCTGATGGTGGCGAGCGCTTTGAGCAGGTTCAAGATCGGTCGGCGGCAAAGGGGAGGCGGCGGCAGCTTGGATCGGACCGCCGGTGCGAACCGGGTTCAGACGTCGGGCACGTCCCAAAGTTGCATCGAGGCCACGCAGGGCGGGGCCGGTGTGGCGCGTATTATACGGTTCGGCCTCGCTGGTGCCCGTATATTGGCCTTTGCGTCACCCCGTCTCACATGGGTCGTGGCTCGGCTTGCCAGCCGCTTTTTCTTGTGTGTATAATTGCCGATTCACAAGGCTAGTTGCGTTCCGGATTCGTGTGCCAGTGCATCCCGGGTCGCTTGATGTGCACTTAATTGTGTCCGCGGTTTGCTCCGTCCTTCCGTTGGGCACGCATCTGAATTCAGGAAATCTACTTAAATGGCAAATTCCGCACAAGCTCGCAAGCGCGCGCGCCAGGCCGTCGCCCAGAACGCCCACAACTCCAGCCTGCGTTCGCGTCTGCGTACCGCTGTCAAGGCTGTCCGCAAGGCTATCGAAGCCGGCGACAAGGCTGCTGCTGCCGAGATCTTCAAGAACTCGCAATCGATCATCGACGCTATCGCCGACAAGAAGATCGTGCACAAGAACAAGGCTGCACGTCACAAGTCGCGCCTGTCGTCCGCCATCAAGTCGATGGCTGCCTGATAGCAGTTGCCGGCGCCGGGCCAAGTGCCAGGCGCCTTCCGGCGGCATGCCGGGCATTTTGCCTTACCGCGTCGCTTCGGTGGCTGTCGGGGGCTTGGCCCGGTAGTCCGTTGGTGGGGTGCGTCGTCTAGCGATGACTTACCCGAAAAAAAGCTCGTCATCTGACGAGCTTTTTTTGTCTTCTGCTTTGGCCCGCGCGTTACCGGTGCTGCCGGTGCGGGAGGGCCGCGGTGCAGCCGCGGCATGCGGCGGTGCGGGCTTACTCCAGTGAGCAGGCTTCGACCAGTTGCAGGTTGTTGTCGCGGGCGAAGTTGAGGACGAAGTCGAGCGCCTTGGGCTCGATGTCACGCAGTCGCGCATCGACCACCACGCTTTTCACGCCGCCCGCGATCATGGGCCGCACGTAAGGCGAATAGGTGATGCGGGGATCGCCGGTGTCGCCTTCGGGACGGAATTGCGCCATCACGCCGCACAGCCGTTCAGCCCAGTCGCTTGGACGGAAGGTCTTGCCTTCCTTGGTGATGCCTTGGATGAAATATTCGCGAACTGTGGGATTCATTGGACTGCGGGGATAGTACGGTTGACTCGACGGTAAACCCGCCAGACTGACCAAACGGGAGCCCGTTTGACGCGGCCAGGAAACAATTGGTTCGTTTCATTCCAGGCCATGGCGGCGGGGCGTCGGTGTCGGCGGGGGCACTTTTGATGCCGGCAGCGGGCGGTGGCATGGATATGCCGGGCCCCGCGTGAATCAGCCAGTATTATATCTTATATAAGACTCGCGCATAAGCCTCCGTGCCGTGCGGCACGCGGCCCACGCTCGCCAAAGCCACAATAATCCCTTATGATTCTTACAGTTAAATTGCGTAAGCGACGCGAAAGGCGGCTCCGCGGCACGGTCAGGTCATGAACCCTTCATGGCGGCCAAGCCACCACCGAGCCGCCTTCTTTGTTTTATGAGCCCAACTTCGATCAAGCATTACCTCCAGTTCAGCGACCTGACTCCCGATGAGTACGAGTACCTGCTGGACCGCGCACGGATTCTGAAGACCAAGTTCAAGAACTACGAGACATGGCATCCGCTGCACGACCGCACGCTGTCCATGATCTTCGAGAAAAACTCGACTCGTACGCGCTTGTCGTTCGAGGCCGGCATCCACCAGCTGGGTGGCCATGCCGTCTTCCTCAATACCCGCGACTCGCAACTCGGGCGCGGCGAGCCGATCGAAGACGCGGCGCAGGTGATCTCGCGCATGGTCGACATCATCATGATCCGCACCTTCGGCCAGGACATCATCGAGCGTTTCGCCGCGCATTCGCGGGTGCCGGTGATCAACGGGCTGACCAATGAATACCATCCCTGCCAGGTGCTGGCCGACGTCTTCACCTATATCGAGCAGCGCGGCAGCATCCGCGGCAAGACGGTGGCCTGGATCGGCGACGCCAACAATATGGCCTACACCTGGATCCAGGCGGCCGAGCGCCTCGGCTTTACTTTCCACTTCTCGGCGCCTCCCGGCTACCAGCTCGACCCGGCCATGGTGCCGGCGTCGGCCGCGCACCTGGTCAAGGTGTTCGACGATCCGCTGACCGCCTGCCAGGGCGCGGACCTGGTCACCACCGATGTGTGGACCAGCATGGGCTACGAAGCCGAGAACGACGCGCGCAAGCGCGCCTTCCAGAACTGGATGGTGACCACCGCCATGATGGATCGCGCCAACCCCGACGCGCTCTTCATGCACTGCCTGCCGGCGCATCGCGGCGAGGAAGTCGAGGCGGCTGTCATCGACGGCCCGAAGAGCGTGGTGTGGGAAGAGGCCGAGAACCGCCTGCACGTGCAGAAGGCCCTGATGGAATTCCTGCTCTGCGGGCGCTACTGATCCTGAGCGTACCGCGCCAAGTTTGGCGCACATGCGGCACGCCAACCCGGTGCCAGAAGGCTGGCTGAGCGCTGGATGAAGGCGGCAAGTGCCGCCCAAGCCGGAGCGGACGTGTCAAAATAGCGGTTTTTCCGCATTCTTTTTCGCGTGTCCGGCGTCAGCGCCGGCCACGCTTACTTTGCGCATCGAGTCGAACATGAGCGATATCAAGAAAGTCGTGCTCGCCTACTCCGGCGGGCTGGACACTTCGGTGATCCTGAAGTGGCTGCAAGACACCTATCAATGCGAGGTGGTCACCTTTACCGCCGACATCGGCCAGGGCGAGGAACTCGAACCTGCCCGCCAGAAGGCGCTCAAGTTCGGCATCAAGCCGGAGAACATCTTTATCGACGACCTGCGCGAAGAATTCGTGCGCGATTTCGTCTTCCCGATGTTCCGCGCCAACGCCGTCTATGAAGGCGAGTACCTGCTGGGCACCTCGATCGCGCGTCCGCTGATCGCCAAGCGCCAGATCGAGATCCTGCGCAGCACCGGCGCCGACGCCGTGTCGCATGGCGCCACCGGCAAGGGCAATGACCAGGTTCGCTTCGAACTGGGCTACTACGGTCTGGAGCCGGGCGTGAAGGTCATCGCGCCGTGGCGCGAGTGGGACCTGCTGTCCCGCGAAAAGCTGCTGGCCTACGCTGAAAAGGCCGGCATCGAAATCGACATGAAGCACAAGAAGGGCGGCGCCCCGTACTCGATGGACGCCAACCTGCTGCACATCTCCTTCGAAGGCCGCCACCTGGAAGACCCCAAGGCCGAGGCCGAGGAAGACATGTGGCGCTGGACCGTGTCGCCCGAGAACGCACCGGACGCGGCCGAGTACCTGGACGTCGAATTCGAGGGCGGCGACATCGTCGGCCTGAATGGCAAGCGCATGACCCCGGCCGAAGTGCTCACCGAGCTGAACCGCCTGGGCGGCAAGCACGGCATCGGCCGCCTGGACCTGGTGGAAAACCGCTACGTCGGCATGAAGAGCCGTGGCTGCTATGAAACCCCCGGCGGCACCATCATCCTGAAGGCCCACCGCGCCATCGAGTCGATCACGCTCGACCGCGAAGTGGCTCACCTGAAGGACGACCTGATGCCGCGCTACGCCAGCCTGATTTACAACGGCTACTGGTGGAGCCCGGAGCGCCGCGCGCTGCAGGTGCTGATCGACCACACGCAGGCCAAGGTCAACGGTTGGGTGCGCGTCAAGCTGTACAAGGGCAACGTGATCGTGGTCGCGCGCGACTCCAAGGACACGCTGTTCGACAAGACCATCGCGACCTTCGACGATGATGGCGGCGCCTACAACCAGGCCGACGCCGGCGGCTTCATCAAGCTGAACGCGCTGCGCATGCGCATCGCCGAGAACGCACGCCGCCAGCGCGGCGAGTAAGGCGGGCTTCAGGCCCCGGCCCAATTCGGACCGTGGCCCTGRCAGTCAGCACTCAGCAGAAGAGGGGCCGTCATGGCCCCTTTTTTGCGCCGCCTCGCCATTGAACATTCCAGATTCCAGTCATCAAGAACCAAGCATCAAGGAGAAATAGCGTGAGCCAGTTCGACAACGTATCCGTCGTCAAGAAAGCCAACCTGTACTTCGACGGCAAGTGCGTCAGCCACACGGTGCTGTTCCCGGATGGCACCCGCAAGACGCTGGGCGTCATCTTCCCCGCCGCGCTGACCTTCAGCACCGGCGCTCCGGAAATCATGGAAATCAATGCCGGCGTGTGCCGCGTGAAGCTGGCTGGCGAAGATCAGTGGAATACCTATGGCGCCGGCCAGCAGTTCAATGTGCCCGGCGACAGCAGCTTTGATATCGAAGTGACCGAAACGCTGGACTACGTCTGCCACTTCGCCTGAGTACGATGGCCCGGGCGGCTTAAAGCACCACCGGCTCGGGCTCAATGCGCACGCCGAAGCGGGCCTGCACGGCATCGGCGATGCGACGCGCCAGCGCCAGCAGGTCCTGCCCCGTGCCGCCGCCGTGGTGCACCAGCACCAGGGCTTGCTTGCCGTAGACGCCCACCGGGCCGTCGCTCACCCCCTTGAATCCACACTGGTCAATCAGCCAGCCGGCCGCCAGCTTGTAGCTGCCATCGGGTTGGACATGGCTGACCAGGTTGGGGTACTGCGCCAGCAGCGCGTCGCGCTGGCCGGGGGCAACCACGGGATTCTTGAAGAAGCTGCCTGCATTGCCGATTTGGGCAGGGTCGGGCAGCTTGCGCGTGCGGATCGCGATCACCGCTTCGCGGATGCGATCCGCCGTGGGCACCGCGGCTGACTCTTGTGCCAGTTCGCGCGCCAGTTCCGCATAGCCCAGCACCGGCTGCCAGGGCAGCGGCAGGCGCAGGGTGACAGCCGTAATGATGTAGCGGTCACGCCCCTCGCGCTTGAACAGGCTGTCCCGGTAAGCAAACTCGCATTGCTCCAGCGTCAGGCGGACGAATTCGCCGCTGTGCCGGTCGAAGGCGCGCAGGCTGTCGAAGCGCTCGCGCAGTTCAACGCCGTAGGCGCCAATATTCTGGATCGGCGCTGCGCCTGCGGTGCCGGGAATCAGGGCCAGGTTTTCGAGCCCTGGCAGGCCGTCGGCAATGGTGCGGCAGACCAGTGCATGCCAGTTCTCGCCGGCGCCGGCCGTCACCAGGTGGGCATCGTCGCCGGCGGCCACCGCGTAGCCGGGGATTTCCATCAACAGCACCAGCGCGTCGATGTCCCGCGTCAGGACCACATTGCTGCCGCCGCCAAGCACAACCAGGGGCAGGCCATGCGCGCGCGGATCGGCCAGCGCGCACAGCAGGTCGCTTTCGCTGCGCACGTGCGCCGCAAAGCGCGCGCGTACGTCGAATCCGAATGAATTGTGGCGGCGCAGGGGATAAAATTCGTGGAAATCAGCCATGCAAGGGAAAGGTGAGGCGGCCGCCGTGGTCGACGGCACCGGACTGCAGGGTAGGCTGGATTATACGTAAGCGCCGCCGCCAGCCGGCGCGCGCCCAGGACAAAGCCTGCGGGACTGCCGCGGGCAAGTGGCAATACACAGCAACACGCAGCAAGACAAGGAGAATGCAATGCCGTCGTTTGACGTAGTGTGCGAAGCGAACATGATCGAGGTGAAGAACGCGGTCGAGCAGGCCAACAAGGAAATCACGAACCGCTTTGACTTCAAGGGTTCGGATTCGCGGGTCGAGCACAAGGAGAACGAACTCACGGCTTTCGCCGATGACGATTTCAAGCTCGGCCAGGTCAAGGACGTGCTGATCAGCAAGATGGCCAAGCGCAATGTCGACGTGCGCTTCCTGGACTACGGCAAGACCGAGCGCATCGGTGGCGACAAGGTCAAGCAGGTCATCACCATCAAGAAGGGCGTCACCGGTGACCTGTCCAAGAAAATCGTCAAGATGATCAAGGACAGCAAGATCAAGGTACAGGCCAGCATCCAGGGCGACGCGGTGCGCGTTACCGGTACCAAGCGCGACGATCTGCAGAGCGTGATCGCGCTGCTGCGCAAGGATGTTCCGGAAGCCCCGCTGGACTTCAATAACTTCCGCGACTGACCTTGTCGCAAATTGGCGCGGCAGCCGTGCTGCCGCGCTTGGCCATCATCTGGGCTGCGGCAGGCCGCCGATCTTCGCGCCGGCCTTCAGGCCCTTCTGCGCGAACCATCCCTTGTTCATCTCCAGCGCGTAGCGCACCGCTGCGCGCGGGCAGTGGTTGTCCTCGGTCTGGGGCGCCATGTCCTCGATATTGACGATGGAGCCGTCATCGGCCAGGAAGGCGATCGACAGCGGCAGGTCGGTATTTTTCATCCAGAAGCAATGTCCGGCCTTCTCATCGAAGACGAACAGCATGCCCTCGTTGGCGGGCATGGTTTTGCGATACATCAGGCCGCGTTCCCGGGCTTCCGGCGTAGCGGCGATTTCCGCCTTGATGGCGTACATGCCCGCGCTGAGTTGCCGGACCGGCAAACTAGCCGGCGACTGGGCAGAGGCGGACGTCAGGGCGGCAAGGGCGCAGCCGCCGGCGAGCAGGTTTTTGATGACAGGGCGCATGGAAGGAACGGCGATTTGGACGGTTCGGGACCCGCCAGCATAGCGCAGCTATCGGGCGAGCGGCGCCATCGGATAGTTCGCATTTGTTGCTGCAGGCTACGGTGACGGGCGCGCGCTTTTGGCGCCTGGCCATCGCAGGCAAAAAAAAAGCAGGCGCCTTGCGGGCAGCCTGCCTTGCTAGCCGGGCGCAATGCCCGGCCTGCCTGCAAATCTTTACTTCGTTGCAGCGTCGGCCTTGGCAGCCGGGGCAGCCGGGGCAGCCTTGGTCTTGTTGTGAGCGTGCTTCTTGGTGGACTTCTTGGTGCTCTTCGTCGCGGGCTTTGCAGCCGGGGCTTCAGCGGCGGGCGCTGCAGCAGCCGGAGCTGCCGGTGCCGGAGCGGCGGCTTGGGCGAAAGCGCCGGTGGCGAACAGGCCGGCAACCAGAGCAGCGATCAGTTTGTTCATGCTATCTACCTCGGAAGGTGAAATCGATTCGGAAGAGTTGACTCGTTATACGACGCGTCAGTGTCAAAAACGAAACGGACCGGTGAGCCGTTGACTCACGAACTGTTAATTTTTGTAACTTCTTGAGCGGGGGCGTGGATGGCGCTGCGGGCCTTGCGGATTCGCTGCCCCACCCGCGCGCGCGCGGCGCACCGGTGCGTTGGCACGCGGCGCCGTGACAGCCTCGATGCCGAGCATCGCCGGATCGATCTCGCACCATTGCCCAGGCGCGAGTCCGAGCGTGCGCAGATCTAGCGCGCCGATCTGTACGCGCAACAGGCGCAAGGTGGGGAAGCCCACAGCCGCCGTCATGCGCCGTACCTGGCGGTTTTTACCCTCGCGGATTTCGATTTCCAGCCATTGGGTTGGAATGGCTGCGCGAAACCGCACCGGAGGATTGCGCGGCCAGAGGAAGCCGGGTTCATCGATGCACTGTGCTCGCGCCGGCAGCGTGCGGAAGTCGCCGAGATCGACTCCGCCGCGCAGGCGCGCGAGCGCGGCTTCGTCCGGTCTGTTTTCCACCTGCGCCAGATAGGTCTTCGGCAGCTTGTGGTGCGGGTCGGCAATGCGCGCCTGCAGGGCGCCGTCGTCGGTCAGCAGCAGCAAGCCTTCGCTGTCGGCATCGAGCCGTCCCGCCGGATACACGCCGGGGCGTTGCACGCAGTCGGCGAGCGTAGGGCGCGTAGGGTGCGCGGAGAACTGGCTCATGGTGCCGAAGGGTTTGTTCAGGGCAATCAGCGTCATCAGGGGCGGGAAGCGAGTCGGGGTAGGCRACGCCAGGGCCGTGCCGATGGCCGGGCCCCAGGGCATCACGGGCGCCAGTATGCCGCAGCCCGCGTGGCGGCGCGGGTTCCGGCAGGATAGCGGATCATGAAATTTTGCTGCATAATACAAAACGGTCTTGTGTCTTATATAAGACTGAATTGCCTCTGACGCTTGGCTGGGCAGGCGGCGCGTGTTGCGGTGCGGCATCGTAACCGCATCGAACCCCGCTAAAATGCCCGCGCGCCACTCACATCTCGCCGTCCGGTCACGAACCTGGGCGGCACGTTACGAACCCCCGTTCCGTACTGGAGACGTCATGTATCAACACATCAAGGTGCCGGCCGGCGAGAAGATCACGGTCAACCAGGATTTTTCGCTGAATGTTCCGGACAATCCAATCATCCCTTTCATCGAAGGCGACGGTACGGGACTGGATATCACCCCGGTGATGATCAAGGTGGTCGACGCTGCCGTGGCCAAGGCCTACGCCGGCAAGCGCAAGATCTCCTGGATGGAGATCTATGCTGGCGAGAAGTCGACCAAGGTATATGGCCCCGATGTGTGGCTGCCTGACGAAACCCTTGAGGTCCTGAAGGAATACGTGGTGTCGATCAAGGGCCCGCTGACCACGCCGGTCGGTGGCGGCATCCGTTCGCTCAACGTCGCACTGCGCCAGCAACTCGACCTGTACGTCTGCCTGCGCCCGGTGGCTTACTTCAAGGGCGTGCCCTCGCCGGTGCGCGAGCCGCAAAAAATCGACATGGTGATCTTCCGCGAGAATTCGGAAGACATCTACGCCGGCATCGAGTGGGAAGCGGAAAGCGACCAGGCCAAGAAGCTGATCGCCTTCCTGCAGAACGAAATGGGCGTGAAGAAGATCCGTTTCCCGGACACCTCGGGCATCGGCGTCAAGCCGGTTTCCAAGCAAGGCACGAAGCGCCTGGTGCGCAAGGCCATCCAGTATGCGATCGACAACGACAAGCCGTCGGTGACCATCGTGCACAAGGGCAACATCATGAAGTTCACCGAAGGTGGCTTCCGTGACTGGGCCTACGAGCTGGCCCAGCAGGAATTCGGTGCCGAACTGATCGACGGTGGCCCGTGGTGCAAGTTCAAGAATCCGAAGACCGGCAAGGAAATCGTGATCAAGGACGCCATCGCCGACGCGTTCCTGCAGCAGATCCTGCTGCGCCCGGCGGAGTACTCGGTCATCGCGACGCTGAACCTGAACGGCGACTACATCTCCGACGCGCTGGCGGCGCAGGTTGGCGGCATCGGCATTGCCCCGGGCGCCAACCTGTCCGATTCCGTGGCCATGTTCGAAGCCACCCATGGCACCGCGCCGAAGTACGCCGGCAAGGACTACGTGAACCCGGGTTCCGAAATCCTCTCCGCCGAAATGATGCTGCGCCACATGGGCTGGACCGAAGCCGCCGACCTGATCATCTCGTCGATGGAGAAGTCCATCCTGTCGAAGAGGGTCACGTATGACTTCGCCCGCCTGCTCGAGGGTGCGACGCAGGTGTCGTGCTCGGGCTTTGGGCAGGTGATGATCGACAATATGTAAGCGCAGATCAGGCCGTCTCAGCCTGAACCGAAAACCCCGGCGACTCAAAGGTCGCCGGGGTTTTTTTCATCCCGAATCAGGACGTACTGCGCGGCAAGCGGACCCTGATCGACATGGGAAAAGTACGAATGGGGCACATAATGAAAATGCTCACAGCACGTGCAGAAATGTCCGATTGATTTTGGTGCTGTTTTGCGCACAAATCAGGTGGTTCCTGCTCTGGTTTGGGACTACCTAGCGCACGGCCCGCGTTTGCGATGGCATCCGGCCTGGCGCGGATGAAAGCGGTACTTGCCGCGCTCACGTCGACCAATTTCATCCGGTATTCCGCCGAGTCAATGCGCGCCGTTGCGTGTGTCTCGCGGGAGAATAGTCCCGGCGCTGTCGCGGAGGTCTGCGCACCGGACACTGCCACGCACACCATTCGATTCGCCTCGACTTCTGTACGCTGCGTGCGCGCCATCCCCGGTTCGACTCGCAGCTGCAGGAAGTTTCGTTGCTTCGCTTGACCGCACCCTGGCGGCGCTGGCCGATCCCAGCCGGCGCCAGGTAGTGGATTTGTTGCGCGAGCGGCCAATGCGCGCCGGCGAGATTGYGCGGGCCACCGGCCTCAGCCCGCAGGCGATGAGCCGGCATCTGCGGGTGCTCAAGGGGGGCGCGCTGATCGAAGAATCCCATCAGTCGCCATCGGGCTTCGATGCCCGTGTGCGCATCTATGCCCTGCGGGCAGGGCCGATGAGTGAACTCAAGGCCTGGCTGGAGCAGACAGAGCAGCTCTGGGCGGAGCAACTCACGGCCTTCAAGGCCCATCTGGAGGCCGGAGAATGAGCGCGTGCGTGCAGGTTTCCTTGCGGGTGACGGCTACGCCGCGGCGCGCTTTCGAGGTGTTCACCCGTGATATCGCACTGTGGTGGCGCCCCAATATGCTGTTCCAGGTCGGGCCAGGCAGGCCCGGCGTGCTGTCGTTCGAACCGGGCGAGGGCGGCCGGCTGGTCGAGACATGCCGCGATGGATCGGTATTCGCGATTGGCACCGTTACGGCCTGGGAGCCCGGCGTGCGGCTGGCCTTTGGCTGGCGGCAGGCGAACTTCGGGCCGGACCAGGCCACCCAGGTCGAGGTCAGTTTCACCGCGGTGGGCGATCAGACCAGGGTCACCGTCGAACATCGCGGCTGGGATAGCGTGCCGCAAGGGCATGTGGCGCGCCACGGCTTCCCGGAAGGCGTATTTCTGCAACGGAATGGCGAGTGGTGGCAGGCGTTGCTGGCAGCCTACCGGGGGCAGGCGGCGAGCGCGGATGCTGCGCCCATGCCATGAGGACGGACAGTAGCCGATGCCAGCCAATTGGCAAACAAAAAGCCCGGCATTGACCTGACCGGGCTTTTTGTCGGATGCGCTACGTGCTGCTGTTCAGCTTGCTGGTCTGGACACGGCGCGCCGGCTATGGAGGCCAGGCGATGTCCGGGGGGCGGCAGGCCGATCCCGTTCCGGGGATGATTCCCCCGCATCCTGTCGTGACCGCCTCAAGCTCTGTCGGCTGGTGCGGTCGCGCACCTTGCCCTCAGGCGCCGTCCTGGATATTGGTGGCTTGTTTGCCCTTGGGACCCTGGATGATTTCGAAGGACACGCGCTGACCCTCTTTCAGGGTCTTGAAGCCACTCATCTGGATGGCCGAAAAGTGCGCAAACAGCTCTTCTTCGCCGTCGTCCGGCTTGATGAACCCAAAGCCCTTGGCGTCATTGAACCATTTGACGATACCGCTTGCCATAAACTCCCCCAACAAAAAAAGCACGATACGAGCGGGGGAAAGCGCCGCGGCCAGCCGGGTGCCCGGCGTGCCTGGCCATGCGCCCCAGTCCGGTGGAACCGGGCCAGGTACGATGACACGACTTTGCGGACACCGCGTAGCGGCCAGTTTCATGTGCTGACTCGCCGCCGCCGGATTCGTGGGCCTCCCTGCTCACGGATCACCCAGGTCCGGCTTATTGCTTTGGCTCGCGTAACCAGACGTGAATGTGCGAACGATTCTTCTGTCAAACCTGCGCACTGTCAAGTTGGCAGATTCCCCACTCCCGGTAGGGTGTGGCGGGAAAGGAACGGCTGTAGATGGTATTTTGGAGGGGAGGGCTGCACAGCAACTGCGTCCAGCCCAAGAGGTGAACCCGGATGCCTTCGGCATCTCCGGAATTTGGATGGCCGCTGCATCGGCCTCTTGAATCCGGCGTCTTTTCCCCAAATTGCAGAGTTGTGCGTAAGGGTTAGAATAAAGCCATGGCTACACGGCTGGCAAATGTCCCACAACGCGAAGCAGGCACCGTACTGGAGCGGAAAGAGCAGGCGCTCAAACCGCCCGCCATGTACAAGGTGTTGCTGCTGAATGACGACTTCACCCCGATGGAGTTCGTCGTGATGATCCTGCAGCAGTATTTCAGCAGGGACCGGGAGACGGCGACGCAGATCATGCTCACCGTCCACCGGGAAGGTAAGGGAGTCTGCGGTATCTATACCAGGGATATCGCGGCGACGAAGGTCGAGCTGGTGTCAACCCACGCACGGCAGGCGGGTCATCCGTTGCAATGCGTGATGGAGGAAGCATGATTGCGCAAGAATTGGAAGTCAGCCTGCACATGGCGTTTGTTGAAGCCCGGCAGGCACGCCACGAGTTCATTACCGTGGAGCACCTGCTGCTGGCGTTGCTTGACAACCCCACGGCAGCGGAAGTCTTGCGCGCCTGCGCAGCCAATATTGAGGATTTGCGCACCAGTCTGAAGAACTTCATCGCGGACAACACGCCCGTGGTGCCTGGCACCGACGAGGTGGATACCCAGCCTACGCTGGGCTTCCAGCGCGTCATCCAGCGCGCCATCATGCATGTCCAGTCCACTTCCAACGGCAAGAAGGAAGTGACCGGGGCGAATGTCCTGGTGGCGATCTTTGGCGAGAAGGACTCACACGCGGTGTACTACCTCCAGCAGCAGGGCGTGACCCGGCTGGATGTGGTCAATTTCATCAGCCACGGCATCCGCAAGGACCAGGCCGAGCCCGCCAAGCATGGCGACGGCACGGCCGAGGGTGAAGGCGGCGATGGCAAGGAAAGCCCGCTGGAGCAGTTCACCCAGAACCTGAACACGCTGGCCAAGGCCGGCAAGATCGATCCGCTGATCGGCCGCGAGAGCGAAGTCGAGCGGGTGGTCCAGGTGCTGTGCCGCCGGCGCAAGAACAATCCGTTGCTGGTGGGCGAGGCTGGAGTCGGCAAGACCGCGATCGCGGAAGGGCTGGCCTGGCGCATCACCAAGAACGAAGTGCCCGACATCCTGGAAAAGGCGGTCGTGTACTCGCTCGACATGGGTGCCCTGCTGGCCGGCACCAAGTACCGGGGCGATTTCGAGCAACGCCTGAAGGGCGTGCTCAAATCGCTCAAGGACAATCCGAACGCGATCCTGTTTATCGACGAGATCCACACGCTGATCGGCGCGGGCGCCGCTTCGGGCGGAACGCTGGACGCCAGCAACCTGCTCAAGCCGGCACTGTCGTCGGGCCAGCTCAAGTGCATCGGCGCCACCACCTTCACCGAATATCGCGGCATCTTCGAAAAAGACGCGGCCCTGTCGCGCCGTTTCCAGAAGATCGACGTGGTGGAGCCGTCGGTCGACCAGACCGTGCAGATTCTGCGCGGCCTGAAGTCGCGCTTCGAGGAGCACCATGGCGTCAAGTACGCGGCGGCGGCCCTGACCGCGGCAGCCGAACTGTCGGCGCGCTTCATCACCGACCGCCACCTGCCGGACAAGGCCATCGATGTCATCGACGAGGCTGGCGCCGCCCAGCGCATCCTGCCCAAGTCCAAGCAGAAGAAGACCATCGGCAAGGGCGAGATAGAGGATATCGTCTCGCGCATCGCACGCATCCCGCCGCAGAGCGTCAACCAGGACGACCGCAGCAAGCTGCAGACCCTGGACCGCGACCTGAAGTCCGTGGTGTTCGGCCAGGACCCGGCCATCGAGGCRCTGGCTTCGGCCATCAAGATGTCGCGCGCCGGCCTGGGCAAGACCGACAAGCCAATCGGCTCTTTCCTGTTCTCCGGTCCGACCGGGGTGGGCAAGACTGAAGTCGCCAAGCAGCTTGCCTTCATCATGGGCATCGAATTGCTGCGCTTCGACATGTCCGAATACATGGAGCGCCATGCGGTGAGCCGGCTGATCGGCGCGCCGCCGGGATATGTCGGCTTCGACCAGGGCGRCCTGCTGACCGAGGCCGTTACCAAGAAGCCGCACTGTGTGCTGCTGCTGGACGAAATCGAGAAAGCGCATCCGGATATCTTCAATATCCTGCTGCAGGTGATGGACCATGGCGCGCTGACCGATAACAACGGCCGCCGCGCTGACTTCCGCAACGTGATCATCATCATGACCACCAATGCGGGAGCGGAAACCATGAACCGCGCCACCATCGGCTTCACGTCCTCGCGCGAGCAGGGCGACGAGATGGCTGACATCAAGCGGATGTTCACGCCGGAGTTCCGTAACCGGCTCGATGCGATGATCAGCTTCCGTTCGCTCGATGAGGAAATCATCCTGCGCGTGGTCGACAAGTTCCTGATGCAACTCGAGGAGCAGCTCCACGAGAAGAAGGTGGAAGCCAGCTTCAGCGAGCATCTGCGCAAGTTCCTGGCCAAGAAGGGCTTCGACCCGCTGATGGGCGCGCGGCCGATGCAACGCCTGATCCAGGACCTGATCCGCAAGGCGCTGGCCGACGAACTGCTGTTCGGCAAGCTGGTATCCGGTGGCAGGGTGGTAGTGGATCTCGACGAGCAGGACCAGATCAAGCTGGACTTTGCCGAGGCTGCCGCGGAACCGCCGGAATCGCCGGAAAACGAGAAGGCGGAAGTCTAGGACGAAGTGCGGAGGGTGGGCAGAGCGGACCTTGCCTGCAATTCGTGCTATCCTCGGGCAAAATACAGGGCGGCAGCGATGCCGCCCTTTTTGTTTTGGCCGGGTGCGGTTGCCGCCGCAGCTGTGTTCCCGCCATTCGCCTGAGTACCCGATGTCCCGATCCGAATGCTCGCGGCTGCGCCGCCTGCTGCTCAAATCGTTGCCGCTTGGCGCGATGCCCCTGATTCCCGTGCCCGGCATGGCTGCCCTGGGTGGCGATGCCACTGCCGCCGGTTCCAGTCGCCCCATTGCCATGGTGCTGCCGTTCCCGCCAGGGGGCAGCGTCGATATCGTGGCGCGCCAGTTGCAGCCCGGCCTCAAGAGCGGGCTCGGCCAGACGGTGGTGATCGACAACAAGCCCGGCGCGGGAGGCCTGATCGCGTCGAGTACGGTGGCGCGTGCCCGGCCGGACGGCAGCACCTTGTTGATGGCGTTCGACACGCACGCCATCAACCCGTTTGCCTACAAAAACCTGCCGTACGACACCTTCCGCGACTTCACGCCGATCACGCAACTGGTCCGCTTTCCGCTGGTGATCGCGGCCAACCCCTCGTTGCCAGCTTCCAATGTGAAGGAACTGGTCGCCATGGCGCGGCAGAAGCCGGAGAGCATTCACTACGCTTCGTCCGGCATCGGCAGCCTGAACCAGCTTGCCGCCGAGGCGCTGGCGACCGAGGCCGGCGTGCGCTTTCTCCATGTTCCATACAAAGGTGGCGGCCCGGCGGTGCAGGCCGTGCTATCGAATGAAGTCGACGTATTTTTCTCCAGCTATGCGGCGGTACAGGCGCATGTGGCAGCCAAGACGGTCAAGCTGCTTGGCGTGACCGGTACTACCCGCCTGCGCCAGTTCCCGCAGTTGCTCACCGTGGCCGAGCAGGGATATCGGGGCTTCGAGGCCTATTCCTGGATCGGGGTGTTTGGCCCGGCCGGGTTGCCGGAGCCGACCGTGGCGCGCTTGCACRATGCCTTGGTCCGATCCTTGCGGCAGCAGCGCGTGGTCGATGCGCTGGCCATGCAGGGATTCGAGATCGTGGGCGGCTCGCCTGCCGAGCTGGCCAGCCTGGTACGGCACGAGCACGATAAATGGCAGGCGGTGGCGCGCAAGGCCAATATCCAGTTCGATTGAAGTGTGAAGCGAGAGGTAGAGGTAGCGATGACGATGGAACTGCTAGACCACGCCGTGATGGTGTGTCCCGACCTTGACGCTTCGGCGCAAGCCTGGCGCGGGTTTGGCTTCACGCTGACCCCCCGCGGTTATCACACGCTCGGCTCGCAGAACCATTGCGTGATGCTGGCGCGCGACTATCTCGAGTTGCTGCACGTCACCGCACCCAGCCCGACGCGGCAGTATTACTGGGATGCGCAGGAAGCCGGAGGCGGCTGCGCCGCGCTGTCCTGCAAGAGCAGCGATACCTTCACCGCCGCGGCGCAGTTGCGCGCCGATGGCTGGCACACATCGGACCCGATCGAGTTCTCGCGGCCGGTGCGGCTGGACGATGGCACCGAGCAGCCCGCCACCTTCCGTGTCGCGGCGATCGACGATGCGCCCGGCGCGCGCTTTTTTATCTGCGAGCACCGTACGCCGGAGCTGCTGTGGCGGCCAGAGTGGACCACGCATGCCAACGGCGCGACCGGCATCGCCGCGATGTTCCTGGTGGTGGCGCCGTGCCTGGTCGAGGCGGCTGGCCGCGCTTATGCCGAACTCACCGGCGGCGAGATGACGCAGTTGAGCGATCACATCTGCAGCCTGGCGCTGGATGGCGCCACGCTGGTGGTGACCACGCCACAGGCGCTGGCCGCCGCCACCGGCACCGAACACGTGCGCCGTGCCGTGCCTGGTTATGCAGCCATCCGGCTGCGTACCAGCGATCTGGCCGCGGCCCGTCAGGGCTGGCGCGCCGCGCGTGTGGGCGCGCTCGATCTTGGTCCCGACGAAAGCCTTATCCCCGCCTCCGTTGCCGGCGGCGTGGCGCTGCTGTTCGAACAGGCGCGCTGAGCGCGCCCCCTGACCTGGCTCAGGCGCCGTTCTTGGCGTGGTGGACGCCGGTGGAGCCAAAACCGCCCGCGCCGCGCACGGTGTCTTCCGAAAAGTCTTCCACGGTCTTGAATACGGGCCGCAGCACCGGTACAAACATCATCTGCGCGATACGCTCGCCCGGCTGGATCACGATCGGCTCGGTGCCGGGCGCGTTGCGGTTCCACACGCTCACCATGATCGGGCCCTGGTAGTCGGCGTCGATCACACCGATCGAGTTGCCCAGCACCAGCCCTTTCTTGTGGCCGAGACCCGAGCGCGGGGCGATGGTGGCCGCCATATAGGGATTGGCCATGTGCACGGCGATGCCGGCCGGCACCAGTTGGGCCGGCGTGCCGGGTTCGATGACGAGTGCCGCGTCCAGGCAGGCGTGCAGGTCGATCGCTGCCGCCATATCGCTCTGGTAAGCCGGCAGGCCCCATTCGTGCAGGCGTGCGTCGAGCACCTTGATTTCGACGGTGGGGTTGGCTTCGATGGTCATGGCTGGTCAGTCCCGGAAAACAAAAAACGTTGGCAACCCGAGRTGATAGCCGAGCTCAGCCGCCCGACAGGTCAAACGCCTGTGCCAGCAGCTCGTAGGTGCGCAGCCGCGCGGCATAGCTGGCGGTCACGCTCAGCACGACCAGTTCATCGGCGAGGAAGCGCTCGCGCAGGTCCAGCATGCGCTGCGCGACCTGCTCCGGAGTGCCGCAAATGGTGCGCGGGCGCTCGCGTTCCACGATCAGGCGATCGCGTTCGGTGGGCTCGTGCTGGGCGGCCTGCGCCAGCGAGGGGATCGGGGCGTTGACGCCGTAGGCCATCTGCAGCCGGCGCAGGTCCACGGCGCGCTCCAGTTCCGCCGCTTCGGCCTCGCTGTCCGCGCAGATCACGAAGATGGCCGCCGCGCTGTAGGGCCGCTCGTCGTAGCCCGCCTCGAAATTGCGGCGGTACTGCTGAGCGACGGCATGGCCGACATGCGGATTGATAAAGTGGGCAAATGCAAAGCGCAGCCCCAGGCGTGCCGCCAGGGCGCCGCCGTAGTCGCTGGAGCCCAGCACCCACAGCTCGGGCCGGGTATCGATCTCGGGCTGCAGCACCACGCCTTCGGCGATATGGCCCGGCGGCACCTCGCCACGGAAGAGCCAGGATAGGTCCTGTACCTGCTCGGCGAACTGGTCGCCGCGGTTGTACTGGCCCATCGCCACCGCCTGCGCGGTACGCATGTCGCCGCCCGGCGCGCGTCCCACGCCAAGATCGATGCGGCCCGGGAACAAGCCCTCCAGCATGCGGAACTGCTCCGCTACCTTGAAGGGGCTGTAATAGGGCAGCATCACGCCGCCCGAGCCGAGGCGGATACGCTGCGTGACGCTGCCCAGGCGCGCCAGCATGACTTCCGGCGCCGGGTTGCACACACCGCGCAGGCCGTGATGCTCGGCACACCAATAGCGGGTGTAGCCCAGCGCATCGGCGGCCTGAGCCAGCTCCACGGTGGCGGCCAGGGCGTCGCGCGCGGTATGACCGGCAATGACCGGGCTCTGGTCGAGCACGGAGAGGCGCAGTTTGGGTTTGCTTGCGGACATGTTCAGGGGTTCGGGCGGGGTGGCGTTCGGAGGCGGAGCAAGCGCGGGCTCAACGGGGTGCGGGCAAGCGCCGGGCGATAGCCGCTACCAGGTCGCGCGCCAGCGTCAGCTTGTCGGCGCGCGGCAGGCGGGTCATGCCTTGGGCATCGAACAGCACGATCTCGTTGTCGTCCATGCCGAAGGTGTGATGGCCGATATTGCCCACCAGCAAGGGCACGTTCTTGCGCTGGCGCTTCTGTTCGCCGTATTGCTCGAGCTTTTCGCTCTCGGCGGCAAAGCCCACGCAGTAGGGCGCATCGGGCCGCGCCGCCACGGTGGCGAGGATGTCGGGGTTCTGCACAAAGCGCAGCGTCGGTGTGTCGCTGTCGTTGGCCTTCTTCAATTTCTGGCCGGCGACTTCGGCCGGGCGCCAGTCCGCTACCGCGGCGACCGCAACAAACACGTCGGCGCCGGGCAAGGCCGCCAGCACCGCGTCATGCATCTGCTGCGCGCTCTCCACATTGGTGCGGGCAACCCCGCGCGGCGTGGGCTGGGCCGTCGGGCCGGCCACCAGGATCACGTCGGCGCCGGCCTCGCGGGCCGCGCGCGCGATGGCAAAACCCATCTTGCCCGAGGAACGGTTGGTGATGCCACGCACCGGGTCGATGGCTTCGAAGGTGGGGCCTGCCGTGATCACCACACGGCGCCCGGCCAGCGGCTTGGGCTGGAAGAACGCAATGATGTCGTCGAGCAGTTCCGCCGGCTCCAGCATGCGGCCATCGCCGACTTCGCCGCAAGCCTGGTCGCCGCTGCCAGGGCCCAGTACCGTTACGCCATCCGCGCGCAGTTGCGCGGCGTTGCGCTGGGTGGCGGGGGCCGACCACATCTGCAGGTTCATGGCGGGAGCCACCAGCAGCGGACAGTCGCGGGCCATGCACAGGGTGGTCAGCAGGTCATCGCACAGGCCGTGCGCCAGCTTCGCCAGGAAATCGGTGGAGGTGGGCGCAACCACGATGGCATCGGCTTCGCGGGAGAGATCGATGTGGGCCATATTGTTGCCCACGCGCGCATCCCATTGGGAGGTGAAGACAGGCCGCCCGGAGAGTGCCTGCATGGTCACAGGCGTGATGAACTGGGTGGCGCCCTCGGTCATGACCACTTGCACGGTCGCGCCGGCCTTGGTCAGCAGGCGGACCAGTTCGGCCGATTTATAGCAGGCGATGCCGCCGGTCAGGCCAAGGACGAGATGCTTGCCTCGCAGATCCATGGATGTGCTCTTCGCTTGAGGGTTGTGGTCCGGGTGCCGCGGCAGCTGGCAGCGTTTGCTACCCCCCGCGCCGGAGAAACGTCAATAATACCGGCTTGCCCGCGCGCGCGTTGGCGGCGCTGCCGCCGTGCCTCGCGCGTCGCCATCATGCGAATTCGGCGGCACCATGGAAAACGCCCGCATGACGCGGGCGCAGTTGGAACGTTTTGCACCCAGGAGCGCGGTGCAGGTGACTGCTGCTTCAGTGCTTCCGGACCCGCCG
Organism: Cupriavidus sp. 01L45; assembly: GCF_056399885.1. Taxonomy (NCBI): domain Bacteria; kingdom Pseudomonadati; phylum Pseudomonadota; class Betaproteobacteria; order Burkholderiales; family Burkholderiaceae; genus Cupriavidus; species Cupriavidus sp. 01L45. The sequence goes on from NZ_JBFTSG010000014.1 coordinate 87,014, forward strand.
CAACTCGTCCACGATCAGCAGCACCGCACCCACTGTGATGGCGCAGTCGGCCACGTTGAACGCGGGCCAGTGGTAGTTGCGCATGTGGAAGTCGAGGAAGTCGACGACATGGCCGTACACCACCCGGTCCAGCACATTGCCAATGGCGCCGCCGAGGATCAGCGAGATGGCGAAGCAGAACAAACGCTGCCCGGTATGGCGGTACAGCATCCAGATGATGAACAGGCCCACCACCACGCCCAGGCCGGTAAAGAACCAGCGTTGCCAGCCGCCGGCGTCGGCCAGGAAGCTGAAGGCGGCGCCCTTGTTATAGACCAGCACCAGGTTGAAGAAGCTGGTCACGGGGCGCGATTCGCCGTAGGCGAAGGTCCTGACGATTACGATCTTGAAGAACTGGTCCAGCACGATCACCAGCAGGGCGAACGCCATCCACAGCAGCGGGGTGGTGTTGCTGCCCTTGCTGCTGGCGCGCTTGGTGCCGCGCGCGGAGCGCGTGGTGGTGGTGGCCATCAGGCATGGCTCCTGTGTTCACCGGCGCCGAACAGGTTGCTGTCGCAGCGGCCGCAGAGGGTGGGGTGGGCCGGATCGCGGCCAACATCGGCACGGTAGTGCCAGCAGCGCTCGCACTTGGCGTGCACCGACGGCGTCACCGTGACCAGCAGGTCGCCGCCTTCCGGCGCCGGCGCTACCTTGGCGGCGGAGGTCAGCAGCACGAAGCGCAGGTCGTCCTCCAGGCTCTGCAGCGCGGCCAGCACCGGGCCGCCGGCCTGGATGGTGACTTCGGCCTGGAGCGAGGAGCCGATCTCGCCGTCAACGCGCACCGCTTCCAGTTGCTTGGTGACTTCGGCGCGGGCTTCGCGGATCACGTGCCACTTCTGCAGCAGGTCGTCGGCCTGGTCGATCTCCGGCACGTCGTAGTAGGTGCTGGTGAAGATGGTGTCGGTGTGCCCGGTGCCATGGCCGAAGATCTGCCACGCTTCTTCGGCGGTAAAGGACAGGAACGGCGCCATCCAGTGCAGCATGGCCTGGGTGATGTGGTACACGGCATTCTGCGCGGCGCGGCGCTCCTTGGCGTTGGGCGCGGTCGTGTAGAGCCGGTCCTTCAGCACGTCGAGGTAGAAGCCGCCGAGGTCTTCCGAGCAGAACGTCTGCAGCTTGGCGACCACAGGGTGGAACTCGTAGCCGTCGTAGTGCGACAGGACTTCCTTTTGCAGGCGCCCCGTCAGCGCGACCGCATAGCGGTCGATCTCCAGCCATTCCGATGCCGGCAGCGCGTGCTGCGCGTGATCGTAGTCGGCCAGGTTGGCCAGCAGGAAGCGCAGCGTATTGCGGATGCGGCGATAGCCTTCCACCACGCGCTTCAGGATTTCGTCGGAGATCGACAGCTCGCCCGAATAGTCGGTCGAGGCCACCCACAGGCGGATGATCTCGGCGCCCATCTTGTTCGACACGTCCTGCGGCGACACGGTATTGCCGACCGACTTGGACATCTTGCGGCCTTCGCCGTCCACCGTGAAGCCGTGCGTCAGCAGCGCCTTGTAGGGCGGCTTGCCGTACAGCATCGAAGCGGTCAGCAGCGACGAATGGAACCAGCCGCGGTGCTGGTCCGAGCCTTCCAAGTACAGATCTGCCAGGCGGCCGTCGGGCAGGTCGGCCGACGGGTCGTACAGGTCTTCACGGTGCGAGCCGCGGATCACGCTCCAGTGCGTGGTGCCGGAGTCGAACCAGACGTCGAGCGTGTCGCGGTTCTTTTCATACAGCGCGGCTTCCTCGCCGAGCAGTTCCTTGGGATCGAGCGCCTGCCAGGCTTCGATGCCGTGCAGTTCCACGCGCCTGGCGATTTCCTCAAGCAGCTCCGGCGTGCGCGGGTGCAGCGCGCCGGTTTCCTTGTGCAGGAAGAAGGCCATCGGCACGCCCCACTGGCGCTGGCGCGACAAGGTCCAGTCGGGCCGGTTGGCGATCATGTTATGCAGGCGCTGCTTGCCCCAGGCCGGGTAGAACTCCGTCGCCTCGATGCCGGCCAGCGCGGTTTCGCGCAAGGTGGCGCCGTTGTCGACAGGGTCAACGTCCATGCCCGCGAACCATTGCGAGGTGGCGCGGTAGATGATCGGCGTCTTGTGACGCCAGCAGTGCATATAGCTGTGGGTGTACTTGTGCGAGTTGAACAGGTTGCCCGATGCCTTCAGCACTTCGACGATCTTGGGATTGGCGTCCCAGATCTTCTGGCCGCCGAACAGCGGCAGCGTGCTGGCATAGACGCCATCGCCCATCACCGGGCTGATGATGTCGTGGTCGCGCATGCCGTGCGCCTTGCACGATTGGAAATCCTCCACGCCATAGGCCGGCGCCGAGTGCACGATGCCGGTGCCGGTATCGGTGGTGACGTAGTCGCCCAGGTAGACCGGCGACAGGCGGTCATAGCCCGCGTCCATCTTGGACAGCGGGTGGTGGAAGCGGATCTCCGACAGCGCCGCGCCGGTCGTGGTGGCCAGCACCTTGCCTTCCAGTTCGTAGACCTTGAGCTGTTCCTCGACGCGCTCGGTGGCCAGCAGCAGGAAGCCGCGCGCGGTGTCGACCAGCGCGTATTCGACTTCCGGGTGCACATTCAGCGCCTGGTTGGACGGGATGGTCCACGGCGTGGTGGTCCAGATCACGATCCAGCCGGGTTTGGCCGCGAGCTGCTCCAGCGGCACCTTGAAGGCGTGAGCCAGCTTGTCGGTATCGGCGAAGGGGAAGCCCACGTCGATGGAGAGATCGGTCTTGTCCTTGTACTCGACCTCGGCCTCGGCCAGCGCCGAGCCGCAGTCGAAGCACCAGTTCACCGGCTTCAGGCCGCGGAATACATAGCCCTTCTCCATGATCTTGCCCAGCGCGCGCAGCTCGTCGGCTTCGTTGCTGTAGTTCATGGTCATGTAGGGATGTTCCCAGTCGCCCAGCACGCCCAGGCGCTCGAAGTCCAGCTTCTGGCGGGCGATCTGTTCGGTGGCGTAGGCGCGGGCGCGCGATTGCACCTCCTGCACCGGCAGGCCTTTGCCGAACTGCTTTTCGATCTGGATCTCGATCGGCATGCCATGGCAGTCCCAGCCCGGCACATAGACGGCGTCCAGGCCGCTCAGGCCGCGCGCCTTGACGATCATGTCCTTGAGGATCTTGTTGACCGCGTGCCCGATATGGATGTCGCCGTTGGCGTACGGGGGGCCGTCATGGAGGATGAATTTCTTGGCGCCCTTGCGAGCTGCCCGGATCTTCTTGTAGAGCTGCTTGTCCTGCCATTGCTTGACCCACAGCGGCTCGCGCTTGGGCAGGTCGCCGCGCATCGGGAAGGGAGTTTCCAGCAGGTTGACCGGATACTTGCTTTTTTCGGGCTTGGCGCGTTTGTCGTTGGACATGTCGATTCTCGGGGCAATTCGGTTGGCGCGCGGCACTAGCTCGGCTGGGCGCGGCGCGCGGTATGGCGTGGACGGGCTGCGGCGGAGCCGCGGGCTGGTTCGGGTGGGGTAGCGACCCGGGTCCCGCCTCGCGGGAACGGGGCGCTAGCTAATTCGGTCGGTGGCGGAGGTGGCGAAGTCGCGGCCGCCCGCTGCCGGGGGCGTGCCCTCGGGCGAGCCCGGCACGGTCAGGCCGAAGAAGGCGCGGGCGTCCGCGCTGTCCTTGGCAATGGCCGCGGTCAGTTCATCCAGGCTGTCGAAGCGGGCTTCATCGCGGAGCTTTTTCATGAATTCGACCCGCACCAGCTTGCCGTAGATGCTTTGATTGAAGTCGAACAGGTGGACTTCCAGCAGCACCCGGCCGGCATCCTCGATGGTCGGCCGCACGCCGATGCTGGCCACGCCCGGCAACGCGTGCTCGGCCAGCCCGTGCACCTGTACCACGAAGATGCCGTTGACAGCCGGCCGCTTGTGCGAGATGCGCAGGTTGATGGTGGGAAAGCCCAGGTCGCGCCCGAGCTTGCGGCCATGGACCACATGGCCGCTGATGGCATAGCCGTGGCCGAGCAGACGGCGCGCGTGTTCGAGGTCGCCCTCGGTCAGTGCCTGCCGTACCGCGGAGCTCGAGATGCGCACGCCGCCTTCGGACACCGAGCCCATCTGCTCGACGTCGAAGCCGAACTGGCGCCCGGCCTGCTGCAGGTAGGCAAAATCGCCCGCGCGCCTGGCGCCGAAGCGGAAGTCGTCGCCGACCAGCAGCCAGCGCGTGTGCAGGCCGTGCCAGAGCACGTTCTCGACGAACGCCTGGGGAGATTGCGCGGCGAAATGCGCGTTGAAATGCTCGACGACCACGCGATCGACGCCGTTGCGGCGCAGGCTTTCGAGCTTGTCGCGCAGCAGCGCAATGCGCGTGGGGGCCTGGTCAGGCGTGAAGAATTCACGCGGATGCGGCTCGAACGTCATCACACACAGCGGCAGGCCGCGTGCGTCCGCCGCCGCGCGCGCGCGCGCAAGCAGCGACTGGTGGCCGCGGTGCACACCGTCGAAATTGCCGATGGTGAGGGCGCAGGGCGCCCGGCTCTCGGCATTGGGCAGGCCACGGAAGACTTTCACGAGGACGGCAGCAAGCGTTTGGGGTAGGGTAGGGACAGGGTCATTGCTGACCCGTCCCCCCCTAAGAACCGTACGTGCGAGTTTCCCCGCATACGGCTCAAGCCTTTCAAAATCCCCTCAAATTGAGGGGGCCGGTTTCATAACGGTTATACCGTGGTTGTGTACTTGGACGTGACAGTTAGGGTGCAGCAGCACGCGATTTCCTAGAGCGTCCGAACCGCCAACAATGCGGTACTCAATGTGATGGTCATGCCATCCCGTCTCTTTGGTCATCTTGCACTGACACAGAGCACACCGGCCTTGTTGAGAAATGTACAACTTGATCCACTGCTTCCGGTGCGCCATGCTCTTGAGCATGCGTTCCTGTCGCAAGGTTTCGCCATACATCTCCTGCGCCGGATCAAAGGGATTGAAGTCACCTTTGATCTTTTTGTGCCGCTGAATGGGGGTACCCGCAAGCGAGTACAGCTCCCACTCTTCCTTACTGCCGTCGTCTTTCGCAACTGTGGTTCCAAACACCCAGTTCCGCTGACCATCCGATACGAAGTACTTCGCTCGTACCCAGTCGGCTCTCTTCCCTGGATGCCTCCGTTTCGCCCACCGCCATAGAGCCCTAAAGACCTCGTGCTCCAGACGGGTGAACGTCGCCTTCGCAACAACAGGGCTGTGATACTGCGCCCAGCCCCTCAGCATCGGGTTCAACAACCGGATTAGCTCCGATTGCTTCACCGCTTTGTGGCGGCTTATGACCTCCTTCACCTTGCGATAGAACGTCTGCACGTTCTTCTTGCTTGGCTTGATGAGCAAAGTCCCCGAGTACTTCCGGAAATTCCACCCTAGGAAGTCGAAACCTTCCGCAATGTTGACGATCCGCGTTTTCTCCATCGATAGCGTCAGTCCCCTTACCGCCAGGAACTGCTCTACCCATGGCTTCACCTCGCGCTCTAGTACTTCCGGCGTACTGCCGGTGATCACGAAGTCGTCCGCATACCGCACTACATTCACTTTCAGCTTCTTCGTGTTGGCGACCCCCAGTTTTGTCCCTAAGAACTTGACCAGTTGCTCTTCCAAACCGTTCAGCGCCACATTTGCCAACGTTGGGGAGATGATGCCTCCCTGCGGCGTTCCAGCATCGGTTGCCTGAAACTGGCCCTGAAATACCACGCCAGCTTTCAACCACTTCCGGAGGATCGCGCGGTCCATTCGGACATTGCTCTCCAGCCAGTCATGACTGATATGGTCGAAGCAGCCCTTGATATCCCCTTCCAGAATCCACTGGGCCGAAGCCTTTTTGGACAGGTTCAGGAACAGCTGGGACATGGCGTCCGCCGTGGAACGATTGATGCGAAACCCATATGAGTTCGGATCGCTCATCCCTTCGGACACCGGCTCCAGCGCCAGCAGGTATAGCGCCTGCATGGCTCGATCCAACATGGTCGGAATGCCTAGTGGGCGCTCCTTCCCATTGGCCTTCGGGATATAGACCCGCCGCATTGGCATGGGCCGATACCCTCGGCGCTTCAACTTCCCGATAGCTTCCCACCGGGTTTCAGGCGAATCCCACAGCACACGATCAACGCCTGCCGTTTTCTTCCCACGATTTTCCGTCACTCGTCGCACCGCCGATGCCTTGGCGGACCACGAGCGGGTCAGAGACCGTTGCAAGGCTTTCACCCTGCGCCAGTCTCCTTCCTGTGTTGCCTTCGCAATTCGAATCTGCATTTCCCGAACGTTCCGCTCCACTCGGCGCCAATCGATGGCAGCCCAGTTTCGCGGTGCGCCGGAGAGCGCAGATTCATCCTTGCGGATCAATTCTTCCATGCTGCTCTCCTATCTTGAGAATTCTTCCCAAAATCAAGAGACAACATGCCCCTTGAGGGACATGTTGCCCCTCAAGGGAAGGTAAAAATACATCAAGCGAGATCTGTCAGCCGTCCTGCGACGATTGACCAGTTGGAAGTCTGCCCGCTTTCGCGTGGGATGATGTTTCAACCCCTATCCGGACCATTACAGCCCGGCATTCGCTTTTTCCAACCTCCCATACCCGCACAGCTAACAGCGTTCCTTGCGGTTCGCCTGCCGGAGCTAACTGCACTCTGGCAACCATACGGGCTTACCACGTTCCCTACACGTTACAGGACCGGTTTAGGGTCTGCCTCTCCGCCGGTGGCTTCATAGCGACGTACTTCGAGCTTTAAGCGAAGTATCCAGCCACGTACCGTTTGGTTAGTGCCTATCAGCAGCTTTGGCACCGCAATGCTTACGACGTTTATCAGCAGTTCACATATGTTACCCATGCCAGCCAGCCTAGCTCCTCGACCCCATTGCTGCTCGGAGTCTCTACCCAACCCACCTCGCGGTGAGTGGGCACCCTTGCGGGGGCTACATTGTCAGGAAAGCTTCACACCCCACCGTTACCAGTGACGCATGTCTCCCTAGGCTACTGCTAGTCGCATAGCAGGTTCTCTATCGCGGCAGTCTCACGACCGTGCACGACCGAACCATAACGTGCAGAGCTTTCGCTCTACATCCGGGTTCTCTCGACTCAATATGACCATACTCGGCCGACGCGAACTCCCGAAGGTGCTCCCATCCGCCCCAAAGAACGTAGCGTCGGTCAATCTGACCGATACAAAAGCTATGTGGTGCTTCATCCACCTTAGTGGCTGGAGCACCCAGCCCCTCTTTCGAGCGACTGTTTACAGAGAATTCGCCCAAAGGCGAGCGTCCCCGCCTTTGGGCGATATGGCTGGAGGTTATCCAGCAATAGCAAGTACTACACACTCGGCAGGCGTTAGCGAGCCGGGCGTTCAACACATCGGACTTCCCTAGCTTTACCGGCCAGGTTCATCAAAGCAAGAGATTGGTTGGCTTGCAGGGTTCAGGCCGAAGCCCTCTCCCTGGTCCAACAAGGTCGATGCCCCTTACGTTGGGGCGCTACTTCTTTTCCCGGACACGAGTGTGCGTGTCGCACTAAAGCGAGCATTATAAGGCGAATGGGGGACAAGTTTGGCCTGGCCGCACCACGGTGGGCGCCGAGGTTGGCGTTTTTGTGCACGGATAGACCCTTTGGCGTGGCGCCATGCCACAAAAGACGGCATGATACGGCGGATCGCACTCGCTGCCCCCAGCCCTCCCTTGAACGCGCTGCTTAACCGAATCCTGCCGCCGCCAGGGCCTCCGCTCGATACCGAAACGCGGGCCAAGCTGCTGGCGACCATCCATCGCGTCTCCCCTACCGCCATCGTTGCCTCGCTGGTGCTCCCGGCGCTGACCGCGATCGCCTTCTGGTCTGCCGCCGACCACAGCGCCCTGATCGGCTGGTGCGGCGTCATGCTGGTGCTGACCGCCGCCACCAGCTGGTTCTATTTTGGCTATCTGCGCGATGGCACCACCATGAGCCGCTCGGCGCACACGCGCAAATGGTGGGCCAATATGCGCGCGATGGCCTTCCTGACCGGGCTGACCTGGGGCAGCTCGGCGCTGCTGCATCTGTATTCCGGCTCCACGGTGTTCTCCAGCGTGCTGTACCTGCTGGCGCTCGGGGTGCTGGCGGGCGGCGTCACCGCGCAGTCTCCGGTTCCGTCCAACCTGGTCTATGCCGGCGTACCGATCCTGGTGCCCAATATCCTGCTGGCCGAGTACGCATTTCCCGGTCATGGCACCTACGTGCAATTGCTGCTGGTGGTCTACGCCATCATGCTTACGCGCCACGCCCTGAACCTGCAGCGCACGCTGGTGCGGGCCATCCAGCTGGAAAGCGAGAGCCGGCGGCTGGCCAAGCAGTTCCAGGAAGAAAAGGAGAGGGCGCTGCATGCCAGCGAGGAGAAATCGCGCTTCCTGGCCGCCGCCAGCCACGACCTGCGCCAGCCAGTGCACGCGCTGGTGATGCTGGTGGAGGCGCTGCGCGCCCGCAACAAGTCCTCCTCGCTCCATCCGCTGGTCGAGCAGGTGGCCGCCGGCACCCAGACCATCGACCTGCTGTTCCGCTCGCTGCTGGACCTGTCCAAGCTCGAAGGGCGCAAGGTGCTGCCGACGCTGGAGCCGTGCGAACTCAGTCACCTGATCAGCGAAGTGATGAGCCAGTTCGCCGCCGACGCGCGAGAGAGCGGCCTGACCCTGACCCCGCGCGTGCCCGAAGAGTTGTACGCGATGGCCGAGCCGGTGCTGTTGCGCCGCGCCTTGTTCAATCTCGTGCAGAACGCCCTGCGTTATACGCGGCGCGGCGGCGTCCTGGTAACGGCGCGGGAGCGCCGCAAGCATATCCGCGTGGAAGTCTGGGACACCGGGGCCGGGATCACGCCCGAGCACCTGCCGGACATCTTCTCCCCGTACTACCAGGTGCATAACCCGCAGCGCGATCCGTCCCAGGGCCTGGGACTCGGGCTGGCGATTTTCAAGGAATGCGTGCGCCTGATGCGCGGCACCTACGGCGTGCGCTCGGTGCCTGGACGGGGTTCGGTATTCTGGTTCTCGCTGGCGCCGGTCCCGGCCGAGACCGTGGCCACCATCCGTGCCGTGCGGGCTACGGCGCTGGCCGAGGATGCCAAGCCCGATCACTTGCGCGGCACTGTGCTGGTGGTCGACGACGACACCCAGATCCGCAAGGCGTGGATTGCACTGATGGAAGCCTGGGGCATCCAGGTTGCCTGCGCGGCGCATGGCGCGGATGCGGACCGGCTGTTTCACCAGGGGCTCAAGCCGGACATCATCTTCTGCGACTTGCGCCTGCCCGGCAGCGAGAACGGCCTGGACTTGCTGGAGCGCTGGCAGAACACACAGCCGCAGGCACGTAGCGCCCTATTGTCGGGCGACCTGAAATCCGCCGCGCTGGCGGCAGCCGAGGAGGCTGGCTACTTTGTGTTGCCCAAGCCCGTCGACCCGGCGGCGTTGCGGCTGCTGCTCAGGCGCTGGCTGCACGCGGCCTGACAGGCACAATCGAAATGGGCCGGCGCAAACGCGCCGGCCCATTGCGGAGTCTTCAATTGGCGGCTGGCGCCGGCGGTGCCTGCTACTGGCGCAGGCGGAAGCGCTCCATGCGCGACATGACCTGCATCCGGGTGCGTACGCCGAGGCGCTGCAGGATCGCCGAGACATGTTCCTTGACGGTGTTCTCCGTCAGGCCGAGACGCCGAGCGATGACCTTGTTGGGCAGCCCTTCCAGTACCAGCGCCAGCACCGAGCCCTGGCGCGGGGTCAGTCCCAGTTCCGCCGGCGTGACCGGAATGCCGTGCGCCGGTCCGAAGGACTGGGCACGGCCGTTGAGCGCTTCGTCGGAGGGAAAGGATGTGTCGCCTGCCAGCACCTTGCGCACGGCGGCTGTGAATGCGTTGGCATCGAGATGCTTGCCGACGAACCCGTAGGCGGCAAGCGCCCGCGCGCGGCCTACGATCTCGGGCGTGGCCTCGGCCGACATGAAAATAAAGCGGGCGGAAGGGACCAGCGTCTTGAGCGCCTGCATGGCGTCGAAGCCGGTACCGTCGGTCAGCCAGATATCCAGCAGCACGATGTCAGGCCTGAGCCCTTGCTGCAAGGCACTGAGCGCCTCCTTGGCGCTACCGGCGGCATGGACGGCGACATCCGGCATCACCTCCGCCAGGAAGGCGGTAGTGCCGGACAAGGCCATAGGATGATCATCGACCACCAACAAGGTCGGTGCAGCGTTCGGCATGCGATTTCCCGTCTAATTTCCCAGTTCGTCCTTGTTGTCACTTAAAGCCGAGCTAACGGTCTGCGCGTGGACGATAGCAGCCACTCTAGCAGAGCGGGCGAGGCGTCACAATCCGTCGGAGGGGTACCTACGTTGCGTATAGGTCATGCGAAACGGCGCTGCGATGAGGGTTTCACGTGTTTTAAGCGCCTAATGCGCTCGCTTTAGCCGTGTACGGCCCCTGGCTTGGTAGAATTGCGCGATGAAAAATATCGTTATCCTGATTTCCGGGCGAGGCTCCAACATGGAAGCCATCGTCAGCGCCTGCGCCGCCGAAGGCTGGCCAGCGCGCGTAGCGGCGGTCCTGTCGAACCGGCCGGACGCCGAAGGCCTGAAATTTGCCGCTGAGCACGGCGTGGCCACCGGTGTGGTGGACCACACGCAATATGCTGATCGCGCCACTTTCGATGTGGCGCTGGCCACGGCCATCGACGCATTCGCGCCGGACCTGGTGGTGCTGGCCGGCTTCATGCGCATCCTGACGCCGGGCTTTGTCGACAAGTACGCCGGGCGCATGCTGAATATCCACCCCTCGCTGCTGCCATGCTTTCCGGGGCTGCATACGCACCGGCAGGCCATCGAGGCGGGTGTCAAGGTCCACGGGGCCAGCGTGCATTTCGTCACGCCGGAACTCGATCACGGCCCCGTCATCGTCCAGGCCGCGCTCGACGTGCTGCCGGACGATACGCCCGAGAGCCTGGCCACGCGCCTGTTGCCAAGCGAACACGTGATCTACCCGCGCGCGGTGCGCTGGTTTGTCGAAGACCGGCTGCGCGTGCATGCCGGCGCAGTCCGGGTCGAACCACCCGAATCCCAGTTATTTACGGCCTTTGCTGCCGCTACGGAGGTGCAGTAATGAGCCGGAATACCGCAGGGGCGCGCCAGCCCGTTCGCAACAAGCACAAGGGTACCCCGATCCGCCAGGCCGCCCGGCCGCGCGACGCGGGCGACAGCCATGCTCCGCAGCAGGGCCGCGGGCCGCATGGCGGCCTGCACGCCGTTCATATCCAGCACATCGACCGCCTGCTGGGCAAGGTGCTGATGTTCACGCGCCCCTCCGACGTGGTGGTGAGCTACTACTTCCGCGAAAACCCCAAGCTTGGCCATCGCGAACGCGGCATCATCGCCGAAGCCGTATTTGCCGTATTGCGCCGGCGTGTCGAGTTTTCGCAGTTCGCTGCCAGCGGCACGGGCGCCTCGCAGCGCCGACTGGCCCTGCTCGGCCTAGCCGCCACGCTGGGCCGGGATGCGCTGACGCCGTTCCTGCTGCCGGAAGAGGGCGAATGGCTCGATCGCCTGACGACAATCGAGCGTGCCAGCCTGGCGCCGCGCGTGCGCGCCAACCTGCCTGAGTGGCTGTTCGACCAGCTGGCCGCCCGCCACGACGAAGCCTTTGTCGAAGCACTGGGCGACGCGTGGCTGCGGCCCGCGCCGCTGGACCTGCGCGCCAACCTGGTCAAGACCACCCAGGAAGCCGCGCTGGCCGAGCTGACCGCCGCTGGCCTGAAGGCCGAGCCGACGCCGATGGCCCCCGCCGGCATCCGCCTGGCCGGCAAGCCGGCGCTCAACCAGTTGCCGCTGTTCGTCAACGGCCTGGTCGAAGTGCAGGACGAAGGCAGCCAGCTTCTATGCAACCTGGTTGCGCCCAAGCGCGGCGAAATGGTGGTGGATTTCTGCGCGGGTGCCGGTGGCAAGACGCTGGCGCTGGGGGCGCAGATGCGCTCCACCGGGCGCCTGTATGCGTTCGATGTGTCCGAGAAGCGCCTGGCCAACCTCAAGCCGCGCCTGGCGCGCAGCGGACTGTCGAACGTGCATCCGGTACTGATCGACTCCGAGCATGACGCCAAGATCAAGCGTCTGGCCGGCAAGATCGATCGCGTGCTGGTGGATGCGCCCTGCAGCGGCCTGGGTACGCTGCGGCGCAACCCGGACCTGAAATGGCGCCAATCGCCGCAATCGGTGCTGGAACTGACTGCCAAGCAAGCGGCCATCCTCGAATCCGCGGCGCGTCTGGTCAAGGTGGGCGGCCGGGTGGTTTATGCGACCTGCAGCGTGCTGGAAGCCGAGAACGAAGGCATCGTGCGCGGTTTCCTGGCCGCGCATCCTGCCTTCCGCCTGGTCCCTGCCGCACAGGTGCTGGCCGAGCAAAAGATCACGGTGCCCGGTTTGCCGGAAGATGCCGAGATGCTGGCGCTTTACCCGCATCTGCACCAGACCGATGGCTTCTTCGCCGCGGTACTGGAACGCGTCAGCTAACGTCTGAACCGCCGCCAGTGCCCGGCTTGGGACTGGCGGCTCCAATGCCGAGGACCGCCCGGTCCCGGCTGCATTTCCGGCGCGGGACCGGCCACAAGTGTCCGGCCCGCTGCTTGCGGTGCGTTGCCTTGCTCATTGTGCTCTTGCGGTCCGTTATCGGGTGTTTGCCGGGGCCGTTCGATTGTCGCCCGGCGCGCGCCGCCCAGTTATTCCAGAGCATGAATCCCAATCCCTTGAACGAACTCAACGCCTCGCATCCGGCATTTGGCAAGATGCTCAATGACCTGATCCGCGATGCGGGCGGCCCCGGTTTTATCTGGCAACTGGTGGTACTCGCCGCCTGCCTCGCGTTGGCATGGCCGCTGGCAAGGCTGGTCGTCAAGCGAGTCGAAGCCGGCTACGCCGGATCCAGCTTCGCGCTGCGCTTTGCCGCAGCCAGCCTGGAACGCGCCATGTTCCCACTGTTTGGCTGGCTGCTGGTGATGGGCGCGCGCTACGGGCTGGAACTGGTCATGTCGACCAGCGTGCTGCGTCTGGCGCTGGTGCCGCTCTTTGGCATCACGTTCCTCTATTTCGCCTTCTATATACTGCGCCGCGTGCTCTCCGGCAGTGGCCAGCTGCACGGCATGCTGCTGCTGGTGGAGAAGGTACTGACGACGCTGGTTTGGGTGGCAATGGCGCTATATGTGCTGGGATTGCTGTCTGATGTAGTGAACTGGATGGAATCCGTACGCTTTTCGCTGGGCGGAAAGCAGAAGATCAACCTCGCCGACACCCTGGTGGCAGCCGTATGGATCTTGCTCACCGTGCTGGTGGCCATGTGGTTTGGTTCGTGGCTGGAAGAGCGCCTGATGCGCTCGAGCGGCCTGGACAGCAACCTGAAAGTGGTTTTGACCAGGCTTTCCAAGGCATTGCTGCTGCTGGTCTCGCTCTTGCTGAGCTTGTCGCTGGTAGGCATCGATCTCACGGTGCTGTCCGTATTTGGGGGCGCGCTGGGTGTGGGTCTGGGCCTGGGCTTGCAAAAAATCGCCAGCAACTATATTTCGGGCTTCATCATCCTGCTTGACCACTCGGTCAAGCTGGGCGACCAGATCACCGTGGACAAGTACACCGGCATCGTCTCGCAGATTCGCACGCGCTACACGGTGGTCCGCAATGGTGATGGCGAAACCCTGGTGCCCAACGAGCAACTGGTCGCGCAGGCCGTGCAGAACCACTCGTTCTCCAATACCAATGTGCGTGTTGCAACGCGTGTGCAGGCCGATTACGCGGCCGATCCCGAAAAGGTGCTGGCTTTGCTGGTCGAGGCGGCCCAAGACATCCCGCGTTTATTGGTTGAGCCGGCGCCGTCGGCTTTTCTGGTGCTGTTCGGAGACAATGGCATCGAATACGAGCTTGCTGGCTACATCGCCGATCCCCAGAACGGGAAGCTCGGCGTGCAATCGGCACTGAACCGGGCCATATGGAGGAAATTCCGGGAGCATGGCATCTCGATCCCGTATCCACAGCGGGAAGTGCGGGTGCTGGGCAGGGCGGACGCCGGTGGACGGGGTGAGACTGATGACGTGGATCATGAGGCGCTACTTGCGCCGCTGGATGGCACCGCGGGCAGCAAATCCTGACTTTTCGCGCGGCGCTGGAGCCACCTTGTGGAACGATCCGTGTTGCTTAACGTCAAAATCGGGGTAAAAGCGGATGTCCGCTCGATCCGGGTGCGGTAGAATCCGAGGTAGTTGCGGGTTCGTCCGGAATCGGATTTTGTCCGGGTGAGTTTATCGACCTCCCGCCCCCACCAGACAGCCGCCAGATTGCAGCGGCTCGTGTCCAGTCCCGCCGGCAGGCAGCAGTTGCCCAAGGCGCCAGACGCGCATGCCTGGGGGCTCCGGCGATTGCCGGGGTTTCAGGCAGGCGCCATATGACGCAATCATTGAATTTGCAGTCCTTTTTCTGCACATTGTTTGTGGCCCGCCATGTCGTGCCGCACTGAATCCCCCTGTTTAATCGACGGAGAACAGTTTGTTCGACACTATTCTTGACTGGGCCGCCAACGGCCTCGCCAACTGGTCCTGGTGGGAAATCGTGATCTACACGCTGGTGGTGACTCACATCACCATCGCGGGCGTCACGATATACCTGCACCGCTGCATGGCGCACCGGTCGCTGGACCTGCACCCTATCGTTTCGCATTTCTTCCGTGGCTGGCTGTGGCTGACCACCGGCATGGTCACCAAGGAGTGGACCGCCATCCACCGCAAGCACCACGCCAAGTGCGAGACCGAAGACGATCCCCACAGCCCGCAGACTCGCGGCATCCGCAAGGTGCTGCTGGAAGGCGCGGAGCTGTATCGCGCCGAGTCCAAGAACAAGGAAACCATCACCAAGTTCGGTCACGGCACGCCTGACGACTGGGTCGAGCGCAATGTCTACTCGCGCTTCGGCTGGCAGGGCGTTGGCCTGATGCTGATCATCGACCTCGCCTTGTTCGGCGTGATCGGCATGACCGTGTGGGCGGTGCAGATGTTGTGGATCCCGATCCACGCCGCCGGCATCATCAATGGCCTGGGCCACTGGTGGGGTTATCGCAATTACGATTGCGAGGACGCTTCGACCAATGTTTCGCCGTGGGGCATCATCATCGGCGGCGAAGAGCTGCATAACAACCACCACACCTACCCGACGTCGGCGAAGTTCTCGATCAAGTGGTACGAGTTCGATATCGGCTGGGGCTATATCCGCGCCATGCAGGCCGTTGGCCTGGCCAGGGTCAAGAAGACCCCGCCGAAGGCACGCCTGGTGGAGGCTCGCCCGGTCGACCACAACACGCTGGAAGCCATCATCGCCAATCGCTATGACGTGATGGCCCGCTATGCCAAGGCGGTCAAGAGCGCCTACAAGCAGGAACTGGAAAAGCTGAAGGAAGCCCGCGTGGCCGAGTACAGCAGCTTCAAGCCCGCCCGCAAGTGGTTCCACCGCGAGGAAACCAAGCTGGCCGATCCGCAACGCCAGCAACTGGCCAGCATCGTCGAGCAGAACAAGTCGCTGCATACTTTTGTGGAAATGCGCCGCGAACTGGCCGCGATCTGGGGCCGCTCCAACTTGACGCGCGAACAGCTGCTGCAGCAGTTGCAGGCCTGGTGCCATCGCGCCGAGGCCAGCGGCATCGAGGCGCTGCACGATTTCTCGCTGCGCCTGCGCCGCTATGCCTGATGAGGCTTGATGCCTGACCCGGCGTGGCCTGATACAATTTAGCTCGCCCGAAAGCCCCGCCCCTGGCGGGGCTTTTGTTTTCGCTAAACTCCCCCAATGTAAGGGCTGGCTGCGAAATCCAGGCGCGCGGCCCCAGAGGAGTATCGGAGATGACCCCCCAAACGATCAAGACCGTCGAGTTCGAGAAACCGAACCTGTCGACGGAGTCCCCTGATGGCGGCAGCTGCGTCGCCCATGCCTGGGCCAAGGTGCCCCCGGTGCTGTCGGCACAGGAGCGCACGGCGCTGAAGGCGCGCATCAAGGATTTGCTCAAGCAGCGCAATGCGGTGCTGGTAGCGCACTATTACGTCGATTCGGACCTGCAGGACCTGGCGGAAGAAACCGGCGGCTGCGTGTCGGATTCGCTGGAAATGGCGCGCTTCGGCCGCGACCACCCGGCCAAGACGCTGGTGGTGGCTGGCGTTCGCTTCATGGGCGAGACCGCCAAGATCCTCAGTCCGGAAAAGACCATCCTGATGCCCGACCTTGACGCGACGTGCTCGCTCGACCTGGGTTGCCCGGCCGACGAGTTCGCCGCGTTCTGCGATGCGCATCCCGACCGTACGGTGGTGGTCTACGCCAATACCAGCGCGGCCGTGAAGGCACGCGCGGACTGGATGGTGACCTCCAGCATCGGCCTGAAGATCGTCGAGCACCTGCACGCACGCGGCGAGAAGATTCTGTGGGCACCGGACAAGCACCTGGGCGGCTATATCCAGAAGCAGACCGGCGCGGACATGTTGTTGTGGCAGGGCTCCTGCCTGGTGCACGACGAGTTCAAGGGTATCGAGCTGGATCTGCTGCGCCGCGAGTTCCCCAAGGCCAAGATCCTCGTGCATCCGGAGTCGCCGGCCAATGTGGTGGAGCAGGCCGATGTGGTTGGCTCGACCTCGCAGCTGATCGCGGCGGTCCAGGAGCTGGATGCCCGCGAATTCATCGTTGCGACCGATAACGGCATCCTGCACAAGATGCGGCTGGCCGCACCCGACAAGCATTTCATCGAGGCGCCCACCGCCGGGAACAGTGCGACCTGCAAGAGTTGCGCGCACTGCCCGTGGATGGCGATGAATGCACTGACCAACCTGGCTGAGGTGCTTGAGCGCGGCCATAACGAAATTCATGTCGATGCCGCCATCGGCCGCCAGGCTGTGATCTGCATCGACCGCATGCTCGATTTCGCCGCGCGGCAGAAGGCCAATGTGCGGCCCAAGGCCGATTTGGCCAGCGAGCAGGCTTTGTTCAAGGGAATCGGTCCGGCATGAGCAGTAATGCAAACGTGAACGCAAACGTCAATCCAGTTTTCGACAGCTACGGCGCGGCGCTGGCCGAGGCCCTGAAAGCCAATGTACGCGCGGCCATCGCCGAGGATGTCGGCAGCGGCGACCTGACCGGTTTGCTGGTGCCCGCAGCCAAGTCCGCACGGGCTCGCGTGATCGTGCGCGAGCAAGCCGTGCTATGCGGTCAGCCGTGGTTCGAGGCCTGCATGCGCGCGGTGGATCCCGCGCTGCAGGTTCGCTGGCAGCAAGCCGAAGGCGCCCGCATGGCACCGGACTCGGTGGTGTGCGAGATCACGGGACCGGCCCGCTCGCTGCTGACCGCGGAGCGGCCAGCGCTGAACTTCCTGCAGTTGCTGTCCGGCGTGGCTACCGCTACGCGCCGTTATGCCGATCTGGTCGAGGGGACGCGCGCGCGCGTGCTGGATACCCGCAAGACCTTGCCGGGCCTGCGCCTGGCACAGAAGTACGCGGTCAAGGTCGGTGGCGGTGATAACCAGCGTCTGGCGCTGTACGATGGCATCCTGATCAAGGAGAACCACATCGCCGCGGCAGGCAGCATTACCGCGGCCATGCGGGCAGCAGCCGCACTCGATGCGGGCGTGTCGGTGCAGGTGGAGGTGGAAAGCCTGGCGGAGCTGGAGGAGGCGTTGGCGGCCGATGCGAAATCGATCCTGATCGACAATTTTACCGAGGCGATGATGTGCGATGCCGTGCGTATCAATGCTGGGCGCGCGTTGCTGGAAGTCTCGGGTGGCGTCAATGCGGATACCATTCGCGCCTTTGCCGAGACCGGTGTCGACCGGATCTCGGTGGGTGCGCTGACCAAGGATGTGCGCGCCACGGACTATTCGTTGCGCATCATCGAGTAATCTGGCGTTTGAAGCACATCGGTAAATTGGCTGTCCGGAAAGAAAAAGCGCGCTGCGAGGCGCGCTTTTTCTTTGCGTGATGGAAAGCGAGGAACGCTACTTCGCCCGCTCGCGCTTGAACAACGGCTGCATCACGGTCGGCAGCGCTTTTGGCAAGGTCTCCGGATAGTCGCGGCTAAAGTGCAAACCGCGGCTTTCGTGGCGCGAATAGGCGCTATCGACGATCAATGAGGCGACTTCCACCAGGTTGCGCAATTCCAGCAGGTCGCGCGTCACGCGGAAGTTGGCATAGTATTCGGCTATTTCCTCGCGCAGCAGGCTGATACGGTGTTGCGCGCGCTCAAGCCGCTTGCTGGTGCGCACGATGCCGACGTAATTCCACATCATGCGGCGCAGCTCGTCCCAGTTGTGCGATACAACCACTTCCTCGTCGGCATCCGCCACCCGGCTTTCATCCCAGCCGGGCAGGGTGATGTCCGGCTGACCAGCCTTGTCCTGGCCGGCAATGTCGAGTGCCGCCGCGCGCCCGATCACCATGCACTCGAGCAGTGAGTTGGAGGCTAGGCGGTTGGCGCCGTGCAATCCGGTGCAACCGGTTTCGCCAACGGCGTAGAGATTGGCCAGGTCGGTGCGGCCCGCCGTGTCGGTCACCACGCCGCCACAGGTGTAGTGCGCAGCCGGCACCACCGGGATCGGTTCGCGCGCAATGTCGATGCCCAGCTCCAGGCAACGTGCATGGATGGTCGGGAAGTGCTCGCGCAGGAAGGATTCGGGCTGGTGGCTGATGTCGAGGTGCACGTAGTCCAGCCCGCGCTTCTTCATTTCGAAGTCGATCGCGCGCGCCACCACGTCGCGCGGAGCCAACTCGGCGCGCTCGTCGTGCTCGGGCATGAAGCGCGTGCCATCGGGCAGCTTGAGCAGGCCACCTTCGCCGCGCACTGCCTCCGAAATCAGGAAGGACTTGGCGTACGGGTGGTACAGGCAGGTCGGGTGGAACTGGATGAATTCCATGTTCGATACACGGCAACCCGCCCGCCAGGCCATGGCGATGCCGTCGCCGGTGGCCGTGTCGGGATTGGTGGTGTAGAGGTAGACCTTGCCCGCGCCACCCGTGGCCAGCACGGTGTGCGTAGCGGTGATGGTCTGCACTTCGCCGCTGGCGTCATCCAGCACGTAAAGGCCATAGCAGCGGTTGCCCGGCAAGCCGAGCTTGCGCGAGGTGATCAGGTCCAYCGCGAAGTGGTCTTCGATGATCGTGATGTTGGGGTGCTGGCGTGCCTGCTCGGTGAGGGTGGACACGACGGCGTGGCCGGTCGCGTCCGCGGCGTGGATGATGCGCCGCCGACTGTGTCCGCCTTCCCGCGTCAGGTGGTAGCCCAGTTCGGCCTGGTCGTCGCGCGTGAACGGCACGCCGCGGTCGATCAGCCACTGGATGGCTTCGCGCCCGTGCTCGACGATATAACGCGTTGCGCTGTCATCGCACAGGCCCGCGCCTGCCACCAGGGTGTCCTGATGGTGCTCGTCATGGCTGTCGCCCGAGTCCAGCACCGCGGCGATGCCGCCCTGTGCCCAGTCGCTGGCGCCCGTCGTCATGGCGCGTTTGCAGATGATGACAACCCGATGGGTGTCGGCCAGTTGCAGCGCGACCGTCAGACCGGCCAGTCCGCTGCCGACAATGGCGACATCGAAGTTCATGATGCGAGAGACGCGCGCGTGGCGCGGTCGGGAGGCAGGAAAGCTGGAAAGTGTACACCGGCGGCGCGCTTGCGTGGGCAGTGCTGCGGAGTCGCGCCAGTGATGCGGCTTTTGCGCCGCGTAAAAAGCAAAAACCCCGCCTGAGCGGGGTTTCTACTAACATGCCGCGCGATCGGCATGTGGAAGACAGGATCAATTACTTGATCTTGGTTTCCTTGTACGACACGTGCTTGCGGGCGACGGGATCGAACTTCATGATCTCCATCTTTTCCGGCATCGTGCGCTTGTTCTTGGTGGTCGTGTAGAAGTGACCCGTACCTGCAGTCGACTCCAACTTGATTTTATCGCGTCCGCCTTTGCTGGCCATGATGTGCTCCTAATTAGACTTCGCCGCGTGCGCGCAGATCTACGAGCACGGAGTCGATGCCTTTCTTGTCGATCAGGCGCAGGCCGGCGTTCGAGACGCGCAGGCTCACCCAGCGGTTTTCCGATTCAACAAAGAAACGACGATTCTGCAGGTTGGGCAGAAAACGGCGCTTGGTCTTGTTGTTTGCGTGGGAAACGTTGTTGCCGACCATCGGCGCTTTCCCGGTCACTTGACAGACGCGTGCCATGAAGCACTCCTAACTCTTCTACGTGGACAATGTTCGCAACAGATCAACAAAAGGCGCGCTGGCCCGGACTGCAGCGGTTGAGACTTCAGCAAACGAGCATTATAGACCGGAAAGCGATGATGAATCAATGCCTTCCGTCGTTTACCGTGCAGGGGTGTGCATTCATGCGGTTGGCGTCACATGTCGCGTCACAACTGGCCGTGCTCGGAGAAGGAGTGAATGCTGCTGCCCGCCACGACGAAATGGTCGAGTACCTGTACGTCGATCAAGGCGAGGGAGCGGCACAGCGCGCGGGTCATGGCTAGATCGGCCGGGCTGGGCGTGGCGTTGCCCGACGGGTGGTTGTGGGCGACGATCACAGCCGCGGCGTTGTGTGAAAGTGCCTTTCGCGCTACCTCGCGCGGGTAGACGCTGGTCTGGGTCAGGGTGCCGCGAAATAGTTCTTCGCTGGCCAGGAGCCCGTTGCGCGCGTCGAGAAAGAGGCAGTGAAAGACTTCATGGGGAAGCCTCGCCAGCGTCAGGCGCAGGTAGTTGCGCACAGCCGTGGGTGAGTTCAGCGCGCCCGGCAACTGCAGTTGCTCAGCCAGCGTGCGCCGGGTGAGTTCCTGCGCCGCCTGCAGTTGCGCGTACTTGGCGCTGCCGATGCCCTTGATGCTGGCCAGTTGCCCGGCGCTGGCGGAAAGCAGGCTGCTCAGCGAGCCGAAATGGTTAAGAAGCTCGCATGCCAGGTCCACTGCACTTTTTCCGGCGACGCCCACGCGCAGGAATACGGCGAGCAGCTCGGCATCCGAGAGTGCTGCGGCGCCGCTACAGAGAAGCTTCTCGCGTGGCCGCTCGTTGCTGGGCCAGTCGGTAATACGCATGACACGATCCCCCCGGAACAATGGCACCGCGGACAAGGCGGCGCTCGGTCGAGTCGCTTACAATACGGGTTGTCGACAGGTTGAGCACTCATGAATTTGCAAACTATTGCTTCCGGTCCGAAGGACGGCGCCGCGGACGGTCGGAAGACCGTGCAGGCGGATTCCTTCCTGACCCTTCACTACAGCATCTCCCTCGAGAATGGCACTGAGATCATCAGTACCTTTGACGAGAAGCCCGCCACGTTGCTGCTGGGGCAAGGCCAGTTCGCGCCCACCCTGGAGCAGGCCCTGCTGGGCATGCCGGAGGGCGAGCGCATGACTTACCGGCTGGCGGCGGAGCATGCCTTCGGTCCGCGCAACCCTGAGCTGCTGCAACGGGTTTCGCTGGCGACGCTGCGCGAGAACAGCTCGTTCGAAGAAGACTACGCCCCGGGCGACCTGGTGGAGTTCAACGCGCCGGGAGGCGGAAAGTACGCCGGTGTGCTCAAGGAGATCGGGGCGACGTCGGCGCTGTTCGATTTCAACCACCCGCTGGCCGGGCAGACCATCCTGTTCGATGTCCAGCTGATCGGCATTCTCTAAGCACCACCGGCCGGCAACCGCCGGCATCCTTGAATCGAATCCTTGCATGTCTGAGCTCACCACAGCCACCGATGCCGAGATCCTGATGGCGCAGCCGCGCGGCTTCTGCGCCGGTGTGGATCGTGCCATCGAGATCGTCGAGCGCGCCCTTGAACGCTACGGCGCGCCTATCTATGTGCGCCACGAAATTGTGCACAACGCCTACGTGGTGGAAGACCTGCGCCGCAAGGGCGCTGTCTTCGTGCAGGAACTGGAGGAGGTGCCCCCGGGCTCCACAGTGATCTTCAGTGCGCATGGCGTATCAAAGGAAGTGCGTGCCGACGCCACGGTGCGCGGCCTCAACGTCTTCGATGCCACCTGTCCGCTGGTGACCAAGGTGCATGTGGAAGTCGGCAAGATGCGCGCCGAGGGCTGCGAGATCATCATGATCGGCCACAAGGGCCATCCCGAAGTCGAGGGCACCATGGGGCAGGCCGAAGGCGGCATGCTGCTGGTCGAGTCCGCCGAAGATGTGGCGAAGCTGCAGGTGGCCGACCCCGGGCGGCTCGCCTTCGTGACCCAGACCACGCTCTCGGTCGACGAGACGCTGGAGATCGTCGCTGCGCTCAAGGCGCGCTTCCCGCTGATCCGCGAACCCAAGAAGCAGGACATCTGCTACGCCACCCAGAACCGCCAGGATGCCGTCAAGTTCATGGCGCCGCAGGTGGAGGTGGTGATCGTGGTGGGCAGTCCCAACAGTTCGAACTCCAACCGCTTGCGCGAGCTCGCCGAACGCCTCGGTGTGCCGGCCTACATGATCGATTCGCCGGATCAGCTGCGTGCGGAGTGGGTCGCGGGCAAGCGCCGCATCGGGCTGACAGCCGGCGCGTCCGCACCGGAGGCGCTGGCGCAGTCCATCGTCGAGCGCCTGCACCTGCTGGGAGTGCGCAACGTGCGTGCGCTGGATGGCATCGAAGAGAAGATGTCGTTCCCCCTGCCGCGGGGCCTGCAGCAAGTCACTCCCGCCTGATTCGCTGCTGATTCCGTAGCGGCCGGCGGCTGTCTCATGGCGCTGCCGGCACCGGCTGGCGCAGACCCTCCTTTCCAGATTGGTGCATCATCCCCGTGCCGGCCCCTGGCCGGGGCCGCAGCGCGCCCGCTGCGGCTGGCGCTCGTCTTGCTTCCCACTTTCCCGTCCACGCCCGTCCACGCGCGCAGGCATGCCCGTCGCAATCCAGTCCAGGCTGGTGCAACTGGTTGCGGCCTGCTTCGCACCACTCCATTGCCACGGTTGCACCAATATATCGCATCGATATATAGCCCGGTATTCCTTGGATAATGCGCATACTTGCCGCCGCGGCCCTTGTACCTGTCTGCACTAAAAGACAACCAAGGGAAATCCCTGTAATTGGGGATTTCCCTATTATGGTGCCGGCGTGCTCGCTCGTTGTATATGAATGAGGTGGGCCATATTAAATGAAACACCTATTTAATACGGCGCCTGAATGAGTGATGCAAACGCTGCAAATGCGGCCTCTGGCCTGCGGTAGGCACGAATCTTGTTAGTGTCAACGGCTAGCCTCCATGTAGGCGGGAATTGCCCCAATTTGTGCATTGGGGAAATTCCCTAGCTCATTTGGTGGGTTAATCCTTCAGGTTGTTGCGTCGCATATTGCATCCGTATAAAAAGGGAATACAATTCGCGCGTTTCAAATTGAAACTAAACTATGGCGGTTCAGGGGAAACGTCCGGGGGGCGTTGGTTTACCCTGATCATGTGAATCCTAGGAGATCACTCATGCAAATCACGTTTGCCAAGATTCTGCCGATCGCAGCCGCAGTGGCGCTGGTTACTGCTTGCGGCAAGAAAGAAGAAAAGCCGGCCGAGCCGGCAGCGTCGGCGCCTGCCGCGGCTGCGCCCGCAGCGGGTGGCGGCGAAGTTGTAGTCAAGATCGGCCACGCGGCACCGCTCACCGGCGGTATCGCTCACCTTGGCAAGGACAACGAAAACGGCGCTCGCCTGGCCGTGGAAGAAGTCAACAAGGCCGGCCTGGAAGTCAACGGCAAGAAGGTCAAGCTCGAACTGGTCGGCGAAGACGATGCGGGCGACCCGAAGACCGGCACCGCCGTGGCGCAGAAGCTGGTGGACGCGAAGGTCGTGGCCGTGGTCGGTCACCTGAATTCGGGCGTATCGATCCCGGCCTCCAAGATCTATAGCGATGCCGGCATCGTGCAGATCTCGCCGTCGTCGACCAACCCCGACTACACCAAGCAAGGGTTCAAGACGACCTTCCGCGTGGTCGCCACCGATGCCCAGCAGGGTCCGGCGCTGGCCAACTACGCCACCAAGAGCCTGCACGCCAAGAGCGTGGCCATCGTTGACGATGCCACTGCCTACGGCAAGGGCCTGGCCGACGAATTCGAGAAGACCGCCAAGGCTTCCGGCGTGAACGTGGTGGCGCGTGAAGCCACCAACGACAAGGCCACCGACTTCAAGGCCATTCTGACCAAGATCAAGGGCAAGAAGCCTGATGTGATCATGTACGGCGGCATGGACGCCACCGGCGGGCCGTTCGCCAAGCAGGCCAAGGAACTCGGCATCACCTCCAAGATCGTTGGCGGCGATGGCGTATGTACCGACAAGGTGGCCGAGCTGGCCGGCGATGCCGTGCAAAACATCATCTGCTCGGAAGCTGGCCTGGCACTGTCGAAGATGGAGCAGGGAGCGGATTTCGACAAGCGCTACCAGGCTCGCTTCAATGCGCCGGTGCAGATCTATGCACCGTTCACCTATGACGCCGTGATGGTCATCGTCGACGCCATGAAGCGCGCCAACTCGACCGAACCGGCGGCCATCCTGGCCGAGATGCCCAAGACGAACTACAAGGGCCTGATCGGCACCATCGCCTTCGATGAAAAGGGCGACATGAAGGAGGGCACCATCACGCTGTACGAGTACAAGGACAAGAAGAAGACCGTCCTTGACGTCGTGAAGATGTAATCCGGGCTTACCGGCCCATCCGAACGGCACCGCGAGTATGTTGCGGTGCCGTTTTTTTAGCCTTGCCTTACATGCAGCATCCTTACCATGGGTGGAGTAGGCAGGCCGCTTACCAGCAAACAACCGCACTACCAAGCCACCCACATATCAACGTCCCCCCGGCATCCACACCATGTCGAGGGAAATTGGACGGAAGCAAGGAGTTTTCATGGATATCCTTATCCAGCAGATCGTGAACGGTCTGGTGCTAGGCAGCATCTATGCGCTGATCGCACTCGGCTACACCATGGTCTACGGCATTCTCGGGATCATCAACTTCGCCCACGGCGACGTCCTGATGATCGGCGCACTGACCGCTTTGACAGCTATCCTGGGATTGCAGAAATTTGCCCCCGGGCTACCCGAATGGCTCACGCTGGTGATCGCGACGCTGATCGCCATGCCGGTCTGCGCCGTGCTGGCGTACACCATCGAGCGGGTGGCCTACCGGCCGTTGCGCAACGCGCCACGGCTGGCCCCGCTGATCACCGCCATTGGCGTTTCCATCATCCTGCAGACCGTGGCGATGATGATCTGGTCGCGTAACCCCCTTACCTTCCCGCAACTGCTGCCCTCGGAGCCGATCGATATCGGTGCCACCGGCGCGACCATCACGGGCAAGGAAATCGTCATCATCGGCATGGCGCTGATGGTGATGGCGGGCCTGCTGACTCTCGTCAACCGCACCAAGCTCGGCCGCGCGATGCGCGCCACCGCCGAGAACCAGAAGGTGGCGGGGCTGATGGGCGTGAACCCGAACTTCGTGATCTCGGCCACCTTCATGATCGGTGCCGCGCTGGCTGCGCTGGCCGGCGTGATGATGGCGACCAACTACGGCAACGCGCACTTCTACATGGGCTTCATCCCGGGCCTGAAGGCGTTCACCGCCGCAGTGCTGGGCGGCATCGGCAACCTGGCGGGCGCCATGGTCGGCGGCATGCTGCTGGGCCTGATCGAAGCGCTGGGCGCCGGCTATATCGGCGATCTCACTGGTGGCGTATTTGGCTCGAACTACCAGGATGTGTTCGCCTTCATCGTGCTGATCATCGTCCTTGTGTTCCGTCCGTCCGGCATCATGGGCGAGCGGGTTTCCGAACGCGCCTGAGGAGAGAGAATCCATGAATACCCCGATTCCATCCCCGGCGGCGCCGGCAGCGCCGCTAACCAAGACCCCGGCCAAGACCATGGCCGCCCTGATGGCCTTCCTGGTGATCGCCCTGTGCGCGCCGTTCCTCGTGCAGACGCTGGGCGGCAACTACTGGGTGCGCGTGCTTGATTTCGCGCTGATCTACATCATGCTGGCGCTCGGCCTGAATATCGTGGTGGGCTTTGCCGGCCTGCTCGACCTCGGCTACATCGCTTTCTACGCCGTAGGGGCGTACATGATGGCCTTGCTGGGCTCGCCCCACCTGGCCAACCAGTTTGAGTGGATCCACCAGCTTTTCCCGAATGGCCTGCACCTTTCCATGTGGTTCGTGCTGCCGTTGGCCGTGCTGGTGGCGGCAACCTTCGGCGTGCTGCTTGGCGCGCCAACGCTCAAGCTGCGCGGCGACTACCTCGCCATCGTGACCCTGGGCTTTGGCGAGATCATCCGCATCTTCCTGAACAACCTCGACCGTCCGCTCAACATCACCAACGGCCCGAAGGGGATCACGGCGGTGGACCCGGTTCACATCTTCGGCTTCGATTTCTCCAAGTCGCACGAGATCTTCGGGCTGAAGTTCACGCCGGTGTTCATGTACTACTACCTGCTGGTGGTGCTGGTGATCGCCATCGTGTTCATCTGCCTGCGCCTGCAGAATTCGCGCATCGGCCGCGCCTTCGTGGCCATCCGCGAAGACGAGATCGCCGCCAAGGCGATGGGCATCAACACCCGCAACATCAAGCTGCTGGCCTTTGCCATGGGTGCGTCGTTTGGTGGTGCCTCGGGCGCGGTGTTCGGCGCCTTCCAGGGCTTTGTCTCGCCTGAGTCGTTCGTGCTGTGGGAGTCCATCTACATCCTCGCCATCGTGGTGCTGGGTGGTATGGGCCACATCCCCGGCGTGATCCTCGGCGGTATCTTGCTGGTGGGTTTCCAGGAACTGCTGCGCGCCGTGGCGGAGCCGGCGCAGAACATGCTCTTCGGCCATACCATCGTCGACGCCGAAGTGCTGCGCCAGTTGCTGTTCGGGCTGGYCCTGGTTGGCGTGATGCTGTATCGCCCGGCAGGCCTGTGGCCGTCGCCGCGCAAGGAAGACCGGCCGGTGATCCGCCGCCCGGGCAGCGTTGGCCGTTTCTGACCCGGAGGACATCATGAGCAACGAGAATTTCCTCCTGTCGGTACAGGGGGTCAACAAGCGATTCGGCGGCCTGCAGGCGCTGTCCGATGTGGGCCTGCAGATCAATCCGGGCGAAATCTACGGCCTGATCGGTCCCAACGGGGCCGGCAAGACCACCTTCTTCAACGTGATCACCGGCCTGTACACGCCGGATTCCGGCGAGTTCGTGCTGGGCGGAAAGCCCTACCAGCCCACCGCCGTACACGAAGTCGCCAAGGCGGGCATTGCCCGCACCTTCCAGAACATCCGCCTGTTCGGCGAGATGACCGCGCTGGAAAACGTGATGGTGGGGCGCCATGTGCGCACCAAGGCGGGCCTGCTCGGCGCGGTATTCCGTCCGCCCTCGGTGCGGCGCGAAGAAGAGTCGGTGGAAGACTGGGCGCACGACCTGCTGGAGTATGTCGGCATCGGCAAGTACGCCCACTTCACCTCGCGCAACCTTTCCTACGGCCATCAGCGCCGCCTGGAAATCGCGCGGGCGCTCGCCACCGAGCCAAAGCTGCTGGCGCTGGATGAACCCGCCGCCGGCATGAACGCAACCGAAAAGGTGGAACTGCGTGGCTTGCTCGACAAGATCCGCGCCGACGGCAAGACCATCCTGCTGATCGAGCACGACGTAAAGCTGGTGATGGGCTTGTGCAACCGCCTGACCGTGCTCGACTACGGCAAGGTCATCGCGCAGGGCCTGCCGCACGAAGTTCAGAGCAATCCAGCGGTGATCGAGGCTTACCTCGGTACCCCGGCGCACTGACGGGGGAAACAGACAATGAAACAAACGCTACTGAAGATATCCGGCCTGAAGGTCGCTTACGGCGGCATCCAGGCCGTCAAGGGCATCGACCTCGAGATCCGGGAAGGCGAGCTGGTCACGCTGATCGGTGCCAACGGCGCTGGGAAGACCACCACCATGAAGGCCATCACCGGGCTGCAGGGCTGGGCTGGCGGCGACGTGGAATACATGGGCAAGTCCATCAAGGGCGTGCCCAGCTACACGCTGCTCAAGCAAGGGCTGGCGATGGTGCCGGAAGGGCGCGGCGTGTTCGCGCGCATGACCATCACCGAGAACCTCCAGATGGGCGCGTATACGCGCAATGACGAGGCCGGCATCAAGTCCGACATCGACCGCATGTTCGGCGTCTTCCCGCGCCTGAAAGAGCGTGCCAACCAGCTGGCGGGCACCATGTCGGGCGGCGAACAGCAAATGCTGGCCATGGCGCGCGCGCTGATGAGCCAGCCCAAGCTGCTGCTGCTCGATGAGCCGTCGATGGGGCTGTCGCCGATCATGGTCGCGAAGATCTTCGAGGTGGTGCGCGACGTCTCCGCGCTGGGCGTGACCGTGCTGCTGGTGGAGCAGAATGCGCGGCTGGCGCTGCAGGCCGCGCACCGCGGCTATGTGATGGAATCGGGTCTGGTCACCATGAGCGGCGACGCCAAGGAGATGCTGGACGATCCGAAGGTGCGCGCGGCGTATCTGGGCGAGTGATGCTGCCCGTTTAACTCACGTTTGAAAAAGAAAGCCCCGCAACAGCTTGCGGGGCTTTTTCTTTACGTGTGACCCGGCGATGGGCCGGGCTGCAGATGAGACTCAGGCCAGCTTCTTCAGCAGCGTGCGCAGCTTGCCGATCATCAGGTCGATCTCTTCCGTGGTCACGTTCAGCGCGGGCATGAAGCGCAGCAGGTTGGGGCGCGGCGAGTTCAGCAGCAGGCCTTCCGGCTGCATGTCGCGTGCTTCTTCCACCAGCTGCGGGCCGATGTCCTTGTCGAGCACCAGCGCGCGCAGCAGGCCTTCGCCGCGTTCGCCGCCCAGGCCGAACTCGGACGACAGTGCCAGCAATTGCTCGCGCAGGTAAGCCCCTTTTTCCTGCACGCTTTGCAGGAAGCCGGGCGCGGTCAATTGCGTCATCACGGCGCTGCCGACCGCCGTCATCACCGGATTGCCGTTGTAGGTGCCGCCCTGGTCGCCGGCCTCGAAGCTGGCCACTTCAGCCTTGCACAGCAGCGCCGCCAGCGGCACGCCGCCGCCGATGCCCTTGCCCAGCGTCATGATGTCCGGTTCCACGCCCGACAGCTCATAGGCGAACATCGTGCCGCAGCGCCCGCAGCCGGTCTGCACTTCGTCGACGATGAACAGCAGCTTGTGCTTGTCGGCCAGCTTGCGCAGGCCTTGCATGAATTCGCGCGAGGCGGGGATCACGCCGCCTTCGCCCTGCACCGGCTCCAGCATGATCGCCACGGTCTTGTCGTTGATCAGCTTTTCCACCGATGCCAGGTCGTTCAGGTCGGCCTTGGGGAAGCCCGGCACCTGGGGCGCGAAGATGGTGTCCCAGCCGGCCTTGCCCGACGCGCTCATGGTGGCGAGCGTGCGGCCGTGGAAGCTGTGGTCCATGGTGATGATCTCGAACGCGCCGTTCTTGTGCTTGCGGCCCCATTTGCGCGCCAGCTTGATCGCGCCTTCGTTGGCCTCGGCGCCGCTGTTGGCGAAGAAGACCTTGTCGAAGCAGCTGCTGTCGGTGAGCTGCTTGGCCAGCTTGAGCATGGGTTCGTTGTAGAACGCCGGGCTCGGGTTGAACAGCTTTTGCGACTGCGCCACCAGCGCGTCGATCATGCCCTGGTTGGAGTGCCCCAGGCAGTTGACCGCCCAGCCTTGCACGAAGTCCAGGTATCGCTTGCCGTTATGGTCCGTGAGCCACGAGCCCTTGCCTTCGGTAAAGACGAGCTCGGGCCGGTTGGTGATGTACATCAGGGATTGGACGGGGTACTCAGCAAATGCCATGGCGGACTCCAGGGGTCGGCGTGAAACAGGGAAGAGGAGAGCGGAAAAACAAAAAGCCACGGGGGTTGCCCGTGGCTTGTCGACCTGAACAGATGCTATGGACGGTCAGCCGCGAGGCACCCCGGTGGGGAGCAACGTACGGTAGCTGCGTCGATTGATAGCGTAGTTCATGGCGGCCAATATAAGGCGCATGCGCCCGGCTGTCAAAACGAATTTTGGTCGGGCCGGGCATTGTTGCAGCGTGGGGACGGACCGGGTGGCGTTCAGGCCGCCGGTGCCRCCGCCGCGGGGGCCGGGTGCATATCGGCCTCCGAGGTGAACGAGTCGGCGAAGAAGGCGTCTTCGTGCAGGTCGCAGCGCAGGGAAAAGTCCTTGCGCGCGGCATTGATCATCACCGGCGCGCCGCAGGCGTAGACCTCGAAGCCGGACAGGTCCGGGTGGTCTTCCATCACGGCTTCGTGGACGAAGCCCGTGCGGCCGTCCCAGTCGTCGCTGGCCTGCGCGTCGGAGATCACCGGCACGTAGCGGAAGTTGGGCAGATCGCGCGCCCATTGTTCGCACAGCGTGTGCATATAGAGGTCGCGCGGGCGGCGGCCGCCCCAGTACAGCGTCATCGGGCGGGTGATGCCGGTGTAGACCGCATGCTCGACGATGGCCTTGATCGGCGCGAAGCCGGTGCCGGAGGCCAGCAGGATGATGGGCTTGTCGGAATCCTCGCGCAGGAAGAAGCTGCCCAGCGGGCCTTCGAAACGCAGGATGTCGCGCTCCTTCATGGCCGGCTGGCCGTCCTTCGCGCCGAACACGTAGTCGGTGAAGGTACCGCCCGGCATATGGCGGATATGCAGCTCGATCGGGCCTTCCTGATGGGGTGGCGTGGCGATCGAGTAGCTGCGGCGCTTGCCGTCGCGCAGCAGGAATTCAACGTACTGGCCGGCCAGGTACTGCATGCGCTCGGTGGCGGGCAGCTGCAGGCGCGCGACGACGACGTCGTCGGCCACGCGCTCCATCGAGGCGACGCGGCACGGGATCTTCTTGATGGGAATATCGCCGGCGCCATGCACCTCGCGGCATTCGATGGTGACGTCCGAGGTGGCCGTGGCGCAGCAGAACAGCGCGCGGCCCTCGGTTTTCTCCTGCGCGGAAAGCGCGGATGCGGCATGATCGCCCTGGACGATGCCGCCGGCGGTGACACGGCCCTTGCACGATCCGCACGCGCCGTTCTTGCAGCCGTAGGGCAGGCCGATGCTGTGGCGCAGGGCCGCGCTGAGGATGGTTTCGTCCGCGGCCGCTTCGAACTGGCGGCCGCTGGGCATGACGGTAACTTGATAAGCCATGATCACTCTATGAGCAAAAATCTGTCGCGACGCCGCCTGGGTCGCCCGCGCCTTCTCATCGTCGGCTGTGGGGATGTGGGCACACGTTGCCTGCGTATTCTGTCGACGCGCTGGCGCGTCTTTGCCGTCACTTCGCAGCCGTCCCGCCGCACTGTATTGCGGGACAACGGCGCGGTGCCGCTGGTAGCCGACCTGGACCGGCCCGCCACGCTGGCGCGCCTTGCCGGCCTGGCCGACAGGGTGCTCCACCTGGCGCCGCCACCCGCGCGCGGCGAGGGCGATCCGCGCACGCTGGCGCTGTTGCGCGCATTGCGGCGGGCTGCCTGGCGGCGGTCTCCCGCGCGGGCTGGCGGATGGTCTGCCAAGCCCGACATTCTACCCGAGCGGGGCGGCAGGGGGGCCGCCGCAAGCCCGGCGCGGCGTGTCTTTGTCTACGCCAGCACCTCCGGCGTGTACGGCGACCGCGGCGGCGCCCGGCTGGCGGAATCGCACGCGGTGCGCCCGCAAACCGCGCGCGCCCGGCGCCGCGTGGCGGCCGAGCGCGCCGTGCGGGACTTCGGCCGCCACGCCGGCTGGCGCAGCTCGATCGTGCGCATCCCCGGCATCTATGCCGAGGACAGGTTGCCGCTGGCCCGCCTGACCAAAGGCACGCCGGCGCTGGCGCCGCAGGACGATGTCTATACCAACCACATCCATGCCTTTGACCTGGCTCGCACCATGGTGGCGGCGCTGTTCCGCGGCCGGCCCCAGCGGGTGGTGCACGCCAGCGACGATTCCGAGATGCGCATGGCTGACTATTTCGACCTGGTGGCCGACCGCCGCGGCCTGCCGCGCCCGCCACGCCTGAGCCGCGCGCAGTTGCGCGAGGCGGTCGAGCCCACCTTGCTCAGCTTCATGAGCGAATCGCGGCGGCTGGAAAATGCCCGCCTCAAACGCGAGCTGCGCCTGCGCCTGCGTTATCCCACCGTGGCGTCGTTCTTCGACGCCTGAACGAAGCCGGGGCTGCGGCCCCGCGCGTCTCTCCGCCCGGTGGGATGTCTCCGGCACTTCCGCGGGCGGTGCCTTCGAAGTCTATGTGGCACGTCGTTTGCATAGATGTTGCCGCTCGATCCTGTATAGACAGCAAGTGATGTCCCGTTGACGGAAAGACACCGCTTTGGTGCGCCCGGTGTGCCTTATCCAGGCACTCGCGCCCTGCGAGGGTGCGCCCGGCGCATGACGCGGAGTAGTGTTTTCCCTAGGTGTGTGGCCGATTCGCGGCCTGCCGCGCATCAAGTGCCGGCAACGCCAATTCCGCCTGCGGCCTCGGGTTAACTACTGCATTGACTTGTATATACAGGGTTGCTAAATTGCCTGGCAAATGACCGGCGCCGCAAGTACGGCGCCGCCCGAGCCGGGCGATCCGGCCGCCGCCAATGCCGGCGCGGTCCCGTTCGCATCACACCAAAGGAGCCAGGAAGATGGGATTTCGTATCCGTAGCGGTAAGTCGCTAGCCGCCGCCGTTGCAGCAGTCGCCACGCTGAGTGCCGCCGGCGCCGCCCAGGCGCAAGCCACCCAGGTCACGCTGGGCATGAGCGGGTGGACCGGTTTCGCGCCGCTGACGCTGGCCGACAAGGCCGGCATCTTCAAGAAACACGGTGTCGACGTCGACATCAAGATGATTCCGCAGAAGGACCGTCACCTGGCGCTCGCCTCCGGCGCGATCCAGTGCGCGGCCACCACGGTCGAGACCCACGTGGCCTGGAACGCCAACGGCGTGCCCATCACCCAGATCGTGCAGCTGGACAAGTCCTACGGTGCCGACGGCCTGGCCGTGCGCGGCGACGTCAAGGGCTTCGCGGACCTCAAGGGCAAGACCGTCGGCGTGGATGCGCCGGGCACCGCGCCGTACTTCGGCCTGGCCTGGATGCTCAAGAAGAACGGCATGACCCTGAAGGACGTCAAGACCACCACGCTGTCGCCGCAGGCGGCCGCGCAGGCCTTTATCTCCGGCCAGAACGATGCCGCGATGACGTATGAGCCGTACCTGTCGTCCGTGCGCCAGAACCCGGACAAGGGCAAGATCCTCGCCACCACGCTCGACTACCCGATGGTGATGGACACCCTGGGCTGCGCGCCCAAGTGGCTCAAGGACAATCCCAAGGCCGCGCAAGCGCTGGTGGACAGCTACTTCGAAGCGCTCGACATGATCAAGCAGGACCCGGCCAAGGCCAACGACATCATGGGCGCGGCGGTCAAGCAAAGCGGCGAGCAGTTCGCCAAGTCGTCCGCCTACCTGCGCTGGCAGGATCGCGAAGCCAACCGCAAGTTCTTCGGCAGCGAGCTGGCCAGCTTCAGCAAGGAAGCGGCGCAGGTGCTGCTGGAAATCGGCGTGATCCGCCAGGTGCCGGACGTTACGGCCCTGTACGACGCGCGCTTCATCAAGTAACGAGGTTGGTGCCATGACGCAGGTTCACATTGGTTCGCCCGCGGCGAATCCCGCTACAAAGCCCGCTCCCGCCGCGGCGAATCCGGCGGCCGCGCGCCGCCATCCGTGGCTCGCGCCGCTGACACCCGTCTCGCAGCAGGCGCGCTGGGTGCTGGGGCTGGGGTTCTTCGTGCTGTTCTTCGGCGTGTGGGCGGCGGTGACCCTCGGCGGCATGGTGCCGCGCACCTTCCTGGCCGATCCGATGACCATGGCGCGCGAAGGCGTGCTGCTGTTCACCGAGTACAACTTCATCGGCGACATCGGCATGACCGTGTGGCGCGTGCTGGGCGGCTTCGTGCTGGCCGCCGCGCTGGCTGTGCCGCTGGGCATCTTCATGGGCGCGTACAAGGCGGCGGAGGCGTTCTTCGAGCCCTTCGTCTCGTTCTGCCGCTACCTGCCGGCCTCGGCCTTCATCCCGCTGCTGATCCTGTGGGCCGGCATCGGCGAGGCGCAGAAGGTGCTGGTGATCTTTATCGGCTCGTTCTTCCAGATCGTGCTGATGGTGGCGGTGACGGTGGGCGGCGCGCGGCGCGACCTGGTGGAGGCGGCCTACACGCTGGGCGCCAACAGCAGCGGCATCGTGCGGCGCGTGCTGATTCCCGGCGCCGCGCCGGAGATCGCCGAGATCCTGCGCCTGGTGCTGGGCTGGGCCTGGACCTATGTGATCGTGGCCGAGCTGATCGGCTCGTCTTCCGGCATCGGCCACATGATCACCGACAGCCAGGCGCTGCTCAACACCGGGCAGATCATCTTCGGCATCATCGTGATCGGCTGTATCGGCCTGGTCTCCGACCTGGCTTTCAAGCTGGCCAACCAGCGCCTGTTCCCGTGGAGTTCAATCAAATGAGCGCGCTGTCCATCCAGCAGGTCTCGCGTACCTTCGTCAATCCGCGCGGCGGCCAGACCCTGGCCTTGCAGCCTACCGATTTCGAGGTGGCGGACAACGACTTCGTCACCATCCTCGGTCCCTCGGGCTGCGGCAAGTCCACGCTGCTGCGCATCGTCGCCGGGCTGGATACGCCCACCACCGGGCGCGTGCTGCTGGACGGCCAGGAAGTCACCGGCCCCGGCGCGGAGCGCGGCATGGTGTTCCAGTCGTACACGCTGTTCCCGTGGCTGACCATCGAGCAGAACGTACGCTTTGGCCTGCGCGAGCGCGGCATGAGCGAGGCGGAGCAGCGCGAGCGCAGCGATTTCTTTATCCAGCGCGTGGGCCTGCGCGGCTTCGAGCACCATTTCCCCAAGCAGCTCTCGGGGGGCATGCAGCAGCGCACGGCCATTGCCCGGGCACTGGCCAACGACCCCAAGATCCTGCTGCTGGACGAGCCCTTCGGCGCGCTCGACAACCAGACCCGCGTGCTGATGCAGGAACTGCTGCTGGGCATCTGGGAAGCCTCCCGCAAGACGGTGCTGTTCGTCACGCACGATATCGACGAGGCCATCTTCATGGCCAACCGCGTGGCGGTGTTCTCGGCGCGGCCTGGCCGCATCAAGCGCACCATCGATGTGGACTTCCCGCATCCGCGCCATTACACGATCAA
This sequence comes from Cupriavidus sp. 01L45, assembly GCF_056399885.1. Classification (NCBI taxonomy): domain Bacteria; kingdom Pseudomonadati; phylum Pseudomonadota; class Betaproteobacteria; order Burkholderiales; family Burkholderiaceae; genus Cupriavidus; species Cupriavidus sp. 01L45. The sequence goes on from NZ_JBFTSG010000014.1 coordinate 122,119, forward strand.
GACCTCGCCGGAGTTCTCGGAACTCAAGGCGGTACTGACCGAGGAAATCCGCGCAGAGGCCATGGCCTCCGCCGAGCACTGAGTTGCAAGCCAAGCCATGAAAGCTGCCACCGCCAACCGCCGGGGTGTTCCCGATGCCACTCCCGCCGCGCTTTACCAGCAGGTGAAGGAGTACATCGCGCGCAATATCCAGAGCCGCGCGTGGCAGCCGGGCGACCGCGTGCCGTCCGAGCAGGAACTGGTGACCCGCTTCGGCGTGTCGCGCATGACGGTGAACCGCGCGCTGCGCGAGCTGGCCGAGCAGGGCAGGGTGGTCCGGGTGGCCGGCGTGGGCACGTTCGTGGCCGAGCACAAGCCGCAGTCGACGCTGCTCAGCGTGGTCAACCTGCAGGACGAGATCCGCATGCGTGGCCACGACTACGCCTGCGACGTCATGGTGGTGGAACGCGTGGCGGCCTCCATCGAAGTGGCCGCCGCGCTGGACCTGCGCACCGGCGAGTCGGTGTTCCACTCGGTGTGCGTGCACCGCGAGGACGGCGTGCCGGTGCAACTGGAAGACCGCTACGTCAACCCGCGCGTGGCGCCGGACTTTATCAACCAGGATTTCGTCGCGGTGAAGCCCGGCGAATACCTGCTGCGCCATGTGCCTTACGACCAGATCGAGCACGTGGTCGACGCGATTGCCGCCACGCCCGAGCAGGCCGCGCAACTGGAAATGCCCGGCAGCCAGCCGTGCCTGCTGCTGACCCGCCGCACCTGGACCGGCGGCACGCCCGTTACCTTTGTACGTTGCCTGCACCCCGGCAACCGTTACCGCCTCGGCAGCCGATTCCGCGCCGATGGCAACCCGGCCTTCGGCTGAGCCCAGCCGTCCGCCGTTAATTTTCCAGATACCCAGCCAACTCACGACCCCAGCTGTATAGACAGGGACATACAAATGAGCGCCACCCAAGCCACCCAAGCCTCCCGCCCGCTGCTGACCTTGCAGCCCGGCTCCGTCACCCTGGCCGACCTGCGCCGCATCCATCGCGGCGAAGTGCGCCTGGCGATGGATGAATGCGCCTGGGCCGGCGTGCGCGCGTCCCAGGCTACCGTGCAGGACATCATCGACGCCGATGCCGTGGTCTACGGCATCAACACCGGTTTCGGCAAGCTGGCCCAGACGCGCATCCCGCACGACAAGCTGGCCGAGCTGCAGCGCAACCTGGTGCTGTCGCACAGCGTGGGCACCGGCGCCGACCTGGACGCCGACACCGTGCGCCTGATCCTGGCGATCAAGGCCGTGAGCCTGGCGCGCGGCCATTCGGGCATCCGCCCCGAGATCATCGAGGCACTGCTGGCGCTGGCCAACTCCGGCGTCACGCCGTGCATTCCCGCCAAGGGCTCGGTGGGCGCGTCGGGCGATCTCGCGCCGCTGGCGCATATGTCGTGCACGCTGATCGGCGTGGGCGATGTGATGATCGACGGCGTGCGCCGCCCGGCTGCCGAAGGCCTGGCCCATGCCGGGCTGGCGCCGTTTACGCTCGGCCCCAAGGAAGGGCTGGCGCTGCTCAACGGCACCCAGGTTTCCACCGCGCTGGCGCTGGCCGGCCTGTTCGCCGCCGAGGACATCTTCGCCGCGGGACTGGTGGCGGGCGCCTTGTCGCTGGAAGCCATCAAGGGCTCGGTCAAGCCGTTCGACGCCCGCATCCACGCCGCGCGCGGCCAGGCCGGGCAGATCGCCGTGGCCGGCGCCGTGCGCGCGCTGCTCGACGGCAGCAAGATCGTGGATTCGCATGTGACCTGCGGCCGCGTGCAGGATCCGTACTCTATCCGCTGCCAGCCGCAGGTGATGGGCGCCTGCCTGGACAACCTGCAACACGCCGCGCGCGTGCTGCAGATCGAGGCCAATGCCGCGTCGGACAATCCGCTGGTGTTCCCGGAGCAAGGCGACGTGATCTCGGGCGGCAACTTCCACGCCGAGCCGGTGGCATTCGCCGCTGACATCATCGCGCTTGCCATCGCCGAGATCGGCGCGATCTCCGAGCGCCGCCTCGCGCTGCTGCTCGATTCCGGCCTGTCCGGCCTGCCGCCGTTCCTGGTGCGCGACGGCGGTCTCAATTCCGGCTTCATGATCGCGCAGGTCACCGCCGCCGCGCTGGCCTCCGAGAACAAGTCGCTGGCACACCCCGCCAGCGTGGATAGCTTGCCTACGTCGGCCAACCAGGAGGACCATGTGTCGATGGCCACCTATGGCGCGCGCCGCCTGGGCGATATGGCGGAGAACACCGCCGTGGTGGTCGGCATCGAAGCCATGGCCGCCGCGCAGGGCATCGAGTTCCATCGTCCGCTGGAGTCCTCGCCGCTGATCGAGATCGAGATCGCGCGCATTCGCGAGCGCGTGGCCTTCGTGGAAGGCGACCGCTACTTCGCGCCGGATATCGAGGCGATGAAGCAGTGGGTGAAGCAAGGCGATGCGGGTGCTGGCTGGCCCGAGTCGGTACGCCAGGTGCTGCCGTCGCAGGCCGGCGTGGCTTGATGCGCGCGCAACGTCCCATACGCAGGCCGAACCGCTGAACTGAACACGCAGGAGAACCCCACATGAACGCCAACGAACACCAATTCACCAAAGCGGCACCCCTGCGCGGCCGGCGCGAAATCCGCGCGCCGCGCGGCACCGAGCTGCACTGCAAGAACTGGCTGATCGAAGCCGCCTACCGCATGATCCAGAACAACCTCGATCCCGACGTGGCCGAGCGCCCGCAGGACCTCGTGGTGTACGGCGGCATCGGCAAGGCGGCGCGCAACTGGGAATGCTTCGACGCCATCCTCGACAGCCTGCGCAACCTGGGTGAAGAGGAATCGCTGCTGGTCCAGTCGGGCAAGCCGGTGGGCGTGTTCCGCACCCACGCGGACGCGCCGCGCGTGCTGATCGCCAACTCCAACCTGGTGCCGCACTGGGCCACCTGGGACAAGTTCAACGAGCTGGATCGCGCCGGCCTGATGATGTACGGCCAGATGACCGCCGGCTCGTGGATCTATATCGGCACGCAAGGCATCGTGCAGGGCACCTTCGAGACCTTCGTCGAAGCCGGCCGCCAGCACTACAACAACGATCTCTCCGGCAAATGGATCCTCACCGCCGGCCTGGGCGGCATGGGCGGCGCGCAGACGCTGGCCGGCGTGCTGGCCGGCGCTTGCGTGCTGGCGATCGAATGCCAGGAGTCACGCATCGACTTCCGCCTGCGCACGCGCTACGTCGACAAGAAGGCGACCACCATCGACGAAGCTCTGGCCATGATCGAAGAGGCCACGCGCAACAAGCAGGCCATCTCGGTCGGGCTGCTCGGCAACGCCGCCGAGATCATGCCGGAACTGGTGAAGCGCGCGCAGGCCGGTGGCATGCGCCCGGACATCGTCACCGACCAGACCTCGGCGCACGACCTGGTCAACGGCTACCTGCCGGCGGGCTGGACCGTGGCGCAGTGGGAAGCCGCGCGCACGGCCGATCCGAAGTCCGTCGAGGCAGCGGCCAGGACCTCCATCGTCGGGCACGTGCAGGCCATGCTGGCCTTCCAGCAGATGGGCGTGCCCACGCTGGACTACGGAAACAACATCCGTCAGGTCGCCTTTGACGAAGGCGTGGCCAATGCCTTCGATTTCCCGGGGTTTGTGCCCGCGTATATCCGCCCGCTGTTCTGCCGCGGCAAGGGCCCGTTCCGCTGGGTCGCGCTGTCGGGCGACCCCGAGGACATCTACAAGACCGATGCCAAGATGAAGGAGCTGTTCCCCGAAGACCATCACCTGCACCGCTGGCTCGACATGGCGCGCGACCGCATCGCCTTCCAGGGCCTGCCCGCGCGCATCTGCTGGGTGGGGCTGGACGAGCGCCACCGCGCCGGCCTGGCCTTCAACGAGATGGTGAAGAACGGCGAGCTGAAGGCGCCCGTGGTGATCGGCCGCGACCACCTGGATTGCGGCTCGGTCGCCAGCCCCAACCGCGAGACCGAAGCCATGCGCGACGGCTCCGATGCGGTGTCCGACTGGCCGCTGCTCAACGCSCTGCTCAACACGGCGGGCGGCGCCACCTGGGTCAGCCTGCATCATGGCGGCGGCGTGGGCATGGGCTTCTCGCAGCATTCCGGCGTAGTGATCGTCTGCGATGGCACCGACGCCGCGGCGAAACGTATCGAGCGCGTGCTCTGGAACGACCCCGCCACCGGCGTGATGCGCCATGCCGATGCCGGCTACGAAAGCGCTATCGAATGCGCGCACGAGAAGGGCCTGAACCTGCCGATGGTGCCAAAGGCGACAGGGGCATGAGCGGCGCAATGGAAGGCCCGCGCGGCCTGGAGTATTTCTCGCTCGGCGCCCTGCCTGCGCAGCCCTGGAAAAACGGCGGCGGCGTCACGCGCGAGATCGCGGCGTGGCCGCCGGGCGCCGGCATGGACGCCTTTCAGTGGCGCGTGAGCGTGGCCGATATCGCCGCCGATGGCCCGTTTTCCGCCTTCCCCGGCATCGACCGCCAGATCGCGCTGCTCGATGGCGCGGGCGTTCGCTTGCTGGCGGACGATGGCAGTTTCGACCATCGCCTGGATACCGTGGGCGAGCCGTTCGCCTTTGCCGGCGAGCGCGGCGTGCAGGCGACACTGCTGGATGGCGCCACGCGCGACTTCAATGTGATGACGCGGCGCGGCGCCTGCCGCGCGAGCATCGTAGCGGCGCGCCGCGAATTCACGATTCCCCCCGGCGCGCATGTTGTGCTGCTGTTTGTCATTGAGGGTGCATGGCGCCACGGCATCGCCGGCCAAGGCGGGCAGGCCGTGCTGGCCAGCGACGACGGCATGTTGTTCGCCGAAGGCGTGGCGGCGCCGTATCGCCTGCAGGCGATGTCCGAGCCGGCGCTCTGCCTGTGCGTCACCCTGGAAATGGAGAACCCGTAATGAACCTGACCCCGGCGCAGGCCGCCGCTTCCTCCTCGTCCGCCGACGGCGTCTGGCATCGCTGCCACCTGCTGCCCGACGGCGATCCCGCCAGGGCGATCCGCGACGCGGCACTGGTCGTGCAACAGGGCCGCATTGCCTGGCTGGGCCCGCTGGCCGAACTGCCGCGGGACTACGCCGCGCTGCCGCGCTTCGATGCGGGTAATGCGTGGATCACGCCGGGCCTGGTCGACTGCCACACCCACCTGGTGTACGGCGGCCAGCGCGCCGATGAGTTCGCCATGCGCCTGGCTGGCGCCGGCTACGAAGAAATCGCCCGCGCCGGCGGCGGCATCGTGTCCACCGTGCGCGCCACGCGCGCCGCCGACGAGGATACCCTGTTCGCGCTAGCCGCCGCGCGCCTCGCGCCGCTGCTGGCCGAGGGCGTGACCACGCTGGAGATCAAGTCCGGCTATGGCCTTGACCTCGCCAGCGAGCGCAAGCAGTTGCGCGTGGCGCGCCGCCTCGGCGAAGCCTTCGGCGTAACGGTGCACACCACGTTCCTCGGCGCGCACGCGTTGCCGCCGGAGTACGCGGGCCGCGCCGACGACTACATCGCGCTGGTGTGCGACACCATGATGCCGGCGCTGGCCGAGGAAGGCCTGGTCGATGCCGTCGATGCCTTCTGCGAATCCGTCGGCTTCAGCCTGGCGCAGACCGAGCGCGTCTTCCAGGCGGCCGAGCGCCTTGGCCTGCGCGTCAAGCTGCACGCCGAGCAGCTCAGCAACCTGGGGGGCAGTGCGCTGGCAGCGCGCCACCATGCGCTGTCGGCCGATCACCTGGAGCATCTCGACGAAGCCGGCGTGATGGCGATGGCCGAGTCCGGCACGGTGGCGGTCCTGCTGCCGGGCGCCTATTATTTCCTGCGTGACACCACGCTGCCGCCGATCGGACTGCTGCGCCGGCATGGCGTGCCGATGGCCATTTCCACCGATCACAATCCCGGTACCTCGCCCGTCACTTCGCTGCTGCTGATGATGAATATGGCGTGCACCCTGTTCAGGCTGACCGTGCCCGAAGTCCTGGAGGGCGTCACCACGCACGCCGCGCGCGCGCTGGGCGCGGCGGACCGCCACGGCTTGCTGGCTGCCGGACGCGCGGCCGATTTCGTCCTGTGGCAAGTCGACTCGCCGGCGGAGCTGGCTTACTGGTTCGGCCGCAACCCGGCTGCCGCCGTGGTGCGGCAGGGCAAGATCTATCCCGCTGTCGCGCCGGCGCAAGGAGCCCGGCCATGAGCGCCGGCAGCCTGTTTGCCGCGCAGGCCTTGCTGCCCACGGGCTGGGCCAGCGATGTCCTGCTGGCCTGGGACGATGCCGGCGCCTTCACCACGGTGCAGGCCGGCGCGGTGCCGGCGGCGGATGTGCCGCGCGCCGCGGGCCCCTTGCTGCCGGGCATGCCCAACCTGCATTCGCACGCCTTCCAGCGCGGCTTTGCCGGCCTGACCGAATACCGCAGCGAGACGCTGGCCGACGGCCAGGAGAGCGACTCCTTCTGGAGCTGGCGCAAGCTGATGTACCGCTTCGCGCTGCGGCTCTCGCCCGATACGCTCGAAGCCATCGCCACGCAGCTCTATATCGAGATGCTGCGCGCCGGCTACACCAGCGTGTGCGAATTCCACTACGTGCATCACGATCCGGACGGCAAGCCCTACGCCGATCCCGCCGAGATGTCGCTGCGCCTGCTGCGCGCCGCGCAAAACGCCGGCATCGGCATCACGCTGCTGCCGGTGCTGTACCAGACCGCCGGCTTCGGCGACAAGCCCGCGCTCGCCGAGCAGCGCCGTTTCCTGCACGAAACCGACGCCATGCTCGCCTTGCTCGGACGCCTGGCCCCGCAATGCCACGGCCAGGCGCGGCTAGGGCTGGCACCGCATTCGCTGCGGGCGGTGCCGCCGCAAAGCCTTGCCAATGCCGTGGCAGGCCTGCACGCGCTGGATGCGCAGGCGCCCGTGCATATCCATATCGCCGAGCAGCAGCGCGAAGTGGACGAGTGCATCACGCTCACGGGCACGCGCCCGGTGGCGTGGCTGCTCGACCATGCCGAGGTGGATGCGCGCTGGTGCCTGGTGCACGCCACTCACCTGGACTGGGACGAACGGCGGCGCCTTGCGCACAGCGGCGCGGTGGCAGGCATTTGTCCCACCACCGAGGCCAACCTTGGCGACGGCGTCTTCGATGCCGCGCCCTACCTGGGGCAGGGCGGCGTCTGGGGCATCGGCTCGGACAGCCATGCCAGCGTGAGCGTGGCGGAGGAACTGCGGCTGTTCGAGTACGGCCAGCGCCTCGCGCTGCAAAAACGCAATGTGCTGGCGTCGGACGCGCACAAGCAGGTGGCCGATCGTCTCTACCTTGACGCCGCCGCCGGCGGTGCGCGCGCCTCGGGCCGGCCCGTCGGCGCGCTGGCGCCCGGACAGCAGGCGGATTTCGTGGTGCTCGACGGCGCGCATCCGGCGCTGGCCGGCTTGTCCGGCAGCCAGGCGCTGGCGGTGCATGTGTTCACCAACCACGGACATGAGACACTAGCGGAAGTCCGCACGGCGGGCCGGACGCGCGTGCTGCATGGCGCGCACGCCTTGCAGGCCCAGGCCGGCAAGGGCTTCGCCGCGGCGCGCGCAAGCCTGCTGACCGACTGACCCCGGCGTTGGACGCGGCCTGATGCTTGACGATACAAGCTTCAGGCCGCGCCGATGCGCAACTGCACCTGCACCTTCACGTTGCAAACCAAAAACATGTCTTTCTCGACCGATACCCCCGCTTTCACCCTGCATCGCGGCACGCGCCCGCTGCTGGTGTCGATGCCGCACGTAGGCACCCACCTGCCGGCCTCCGTGTCCGACCGGCTGACCGCCGAGGCGCGCACCGTGCCCGATACCGACTGGCACCTGGAACGCCTCTACGATTTCGCGCGCGAACTCGGCGCCTCCATCCTGGTGGCCACGCACTCGCGCTACGTGGTGGACCTGAACCGCCCGCCCGATAACGCCAACCTGTATCCCGGCCAGGACACCACCGGCCTGTGCCCGGTCGATACCTTCGACAAGACGCCGGTCTACGCCGACGGCAGCTTGCCCGCCGACGACGAGATCGCCGCCCGCCGCGACGCCATCTGGCGCCCGTACCACGACGCGCTGGCCGGAGAACTGGCCCGCCTGCGCGCCGCGCACGGCACCGCGGCGCTGTGGGACGCGCATTCGATCCGCTCGGTGCTGCCGCGCTTCTTCGAAGGCAAGCTGACCGATTTCAACCTTGGCACGGCCAACGGCGCGAGCTGCGACGCCGAGCTGGCCAACCAGCTGCTGGACATCGCCAGCGCCTTGCCGGGCTATACCTCGGTGCTCAACGGGCGTTTCAAGGGCGGCTACATCACGCGCCAGTACGGCGCGCCGGCACAGGGCGTGCAGGCCGTGCAGCTTGAGCTGACGCAGTCGGCCTACATGAGCGAGACCTATCCCTTCGCCTACGACGAGGCACGGGCCACGCGCATCCAGCCCGCGCTGAAGACGATGCTGGAAACCGTACTGGGCTACGTGGAAGCACGCTAAGCCAGCCGCTCGGAGTGCCTGACGCGACCCGCGGCGCCAACAGCGCCACGGGTCGCGTTTTCACATCCGCGTCCCTACAACAACGAATCCGCCAGCCGGCAAAGGTTCTGCCAGGTGCGCGTATGCAGCGGCCGCTGCTGCCACACGGCGCGCACCACCGGCTCGCTGCTGGCCAGGTAGCGCCGCTGGATCTCCCGCATGCGCGCCACCACCTCGCGGTCGTAGATCACCAGCGCGGCCTCCGCGTTGAGCGCGAAGGAGCGGATATCCATATTGGTCGATCCCACCATCGCCACCTCGTCGTCGATGGTCACATGCTTGGCATGCAGGAAGGCCGGCCGGTACAAGTGGATCTGCACGCCCGCGTCCAGCAGTACGCCAAAGTAGGCTTCCTGCGCGGCCTGCGTGAAGCGCTGGTCGATGCGCTGCGACAACACCAGGTGCACGTCAACGCCGCGGTAGCAGGCCAGTTGCAGCGCCTGCAGGAAGGCTTCGTCGGGCACGAAGTAGGGCGTGGTGATGACCACCTCGCTGCGCGCGTGGTGGATCATGCTGATCAGCGCCATCTGCGCGTTCTGCGTACCGTAGCCGGGGCCGCTGGGCAGCATCTGCGCGACGTGCGGGCCTTGCTCTTCCATGGGCGGGAAGCTGTCGATGCCAAAGTTGCTGTCGCCTGTTTCCAGGTAGCGGTCGGCCAGGAATACCGCTTGCAGCTCCGAGACCACCGGCCCCGTCACGCGTGCCACCAGTTCTTCATTGGGCAGGCCGGGCATCGACTCGGCGTCGATCACGTTCTGTGAGCCGATGTAGCCGATGCTGCCGTCCACCACCAGGATCTTGCGGTGATTGCGGAGGTCGAAGCGTGCGCTCTTGCCCTTGAGCACGGCCATCAGCGAGCGCATCGGCAGGGCCTGCACCACCTCCACGCCTGCCTCGCGCAGCGTGTCCGCAAACGCGCGCCAACCGGCGCGCGCTCCCAGCGCGTCCACCAGCAAACTGCAGCGCACGCCCCGCGCGTTCGCCCGCAGCAGGGCGTCGGTAAAGGCGCGTCCGGTGGCGTCGGCGGCGTAGATGTAAACCAGCAGGTGGACATGGTGCCGGGCGCCGTCGATATCGGCGATCATCGCGGCTACCGTGGCATCGTAGTCATCGAGCAGCGCCACGGCATTGCCTCGCATCGGCGAGTGGGAGCCGAGCCGCTCGATCAGGCCGGCCGCACCGGCGGCAACCGTGGCAGGCAGCGGCTGCAGGGGGGCGAAGCGCGCCACCCGGTCCCGCACGCTCGCGATGCCCAGGTTGATGCGCGCCAGTTTGATGCGGCGGGACTTGGGATAGTAGATGCGGCCGAACAGCGCGTAGAGCAACAATCCCAGCCACGGCAGGAAGAAAATCAGCAGCAGCCAGGTGCGTGCCGCCGCCGGGGCGCGGCGTTGCGGCACATAGACCAGCATGGCCAGGCGGATCGCCCATTCGGCCAGCATGAAGACCGACGGCCACCACCACGACAGGTCGGCCGGCATGGCGCCYGGCAGCCAGTCGAACCAGGCAGCGGGGAGGAAGGTGGCGGGCAAGGAAGCAGGCATGCGGCTCGGTGGCGGCGGACGGTGGATTGCGGACCGCCCACGATACCAGAGCCACGCGGCGCTTCGACGCCGGCGGCATGCCGGTCCGTGTTCAAGACGCCGCGGGCCGATGCCGGACAMCGCCGGCACCGGCCCGCGGCAACGTGCCGGCGGTGGCTTACTTCTTCGTCACGTCCTTGCGCGCCGTGCTGCCGGTGGCCTCGTTGTACCGCTCCACATATTCCTCGAACAGCTTGCGGATCGAGCGGCCGATCTTCACGTAGTCCGATTCATTGAGGTTGRCCAGCGATACGCGGCCGGACGGATGGCGCGTGCCGAAGCCGCGTCCCGGCAGCAGCACCACGCCCGCCTCCTCGGCCAGCCGGAACAGCAGCTCCGCCGGCTCGGCGGAGTTGAGCACCCATTTGACGAACTCCGGCCCGATGGCCTTGCCGCCGAGCTGCTCGATATCGAGCAGCGTGTAGTAGTCCACGGCGTTGGGATCGTCGTTGTCCGGCGCAATGCCGATCTCTCGGTACAGCGCGGCCTTGCGGCTGCGGATCAGGCGCTTCATCGCCGCCTTGTACTCGTCGTGCGTGTCCATCAGCGAGAACAGCGAGAACAGCACCATCTGCACCTGCTGCGGCGTGGACAGGCCGGCGGTGTGGTTCAGCGCCACGGTGCGGCTGTCGGCGACCAGGCGATCGATGAACTTGAGCTTGTCCGGCTCGGTGGTGATGGAGTTGTAGCGCTTGTGCAGCTGGTCGCGCTGCGGCTTCGGCAGCCCGGCGATCTGCGCGTCGAAGATATTGTCCTGGTGCGTGGCGATGACACCGAGCCGCCAGCCGGTCGCGCCGAAGTACTTCGAGAACGAGTACACCAGGATCGTGTTCTTCGGGCACATCGCGAACAGCGAGACGAAATTGTCGGCAAAGGTGCCGTACACATCGTCGGTCAGGATGATCAGGTCCGGCCGCTCCTCGACGATCGAGGCCAGGTACTCCAGGCTCTCGTCGCTCATGCGCACCGACGGCGGATTGCTCGGGTTCACCAGGAAGAACGCCTTGACCTTGGGGTCGCGCAGCTTGTCGAGCTCCTTGTTCGAATACTGCCAGCGGTTCTGCGGGTCGGCGTCGATGGACAGTTCCAGCAACTGGTAGTCGTTGAGCTCCGGGATCTCGATATACGGCGTGAAGATCGGCATGCCAAGCGCGATCGTGTCGCCGGCCTTGAGCAGGTGGTTCTCGCGGATGGTGTTGAACAGGTAGGTCATCGCGGCCGTGCCGCCCTCGACCGCGAACAGGTCAAACTTGCCCGTGAAAGGATGGCTGCCGATCATCTCCTTGCGGATGTATTGCGCAACGATCTTCTCGGACAGCTTGAGCATGCGGTCCGGCACCGGGTAATTGCAGGCGAGGATGCCTTCGCACATCTCGTACAGGAAGTCGCCCGCATCCAGCCCGAGCTGGTCGCGCACATAGGACACGGCGCCGGCGAGGAACTTCACGCCGGAGGTCTCGGACTGCTCGCGCGCGAACAGGTTGAAACGCTCTTCGATCCCCGCACGGCGCGGAAAGCCGCCGACGCCCTCGGGCATGTAGGAGAACGAGCGCTCGGATTCGCGCATGGCGAACAGGCCGAGCTGCCAGAAGGCATGGCGCGGCACGGTCGCCAGGAAGTTCGGGTTGCCGCGCCCGGCATTGAGCATCATGCGATCCGCGTCGCTGCTGGCGAGCTTGATCAGCTCGTCCTTGAGCTCGAAGGGCGACAGGTTCGCCAGCTTGGAAAGGTCAGGTTTGGTCATGACATGCTCCAGGGGTAAGGCTTGTTGGAGGAGACCCGGTCCGGCCGGGCCGGGTCCGGGAATACAAATGCGCGTTTGCGCGAGGGGGTGGCCGCCAGCGTCAAGGCGAGCCGCGCTAGACCAGGCCGACCACCAGGGGACCGAGCAAGGTCAGCAGCACATTGGCCAGGGCGTAGGTGATGGCGAAGGGCACCGTCGGCACCGGGCTTTCCGCCTTGTCCAGGATGCCGCCGAAGGCCGGGTTGGCGCTGCGCGAGCCCGACAGCGCGCCGGCCAGCAGCGCCGCGTTGTCGTACTTGAGCACGTAGCGCCCGAACAGCATGGTGAGGAACAGCGGCAGCAGCGTCACCACGGCGCCCAGCAGGAAGATGGTCAGCCCGCTTTGCTTGAGCGTGGTCACCGCCTGCAGCCCGGAGTTGATGCCGACGATGGCCACGAAGGCCGCCAGCCCGAAGTCCTTGAGCAACTGGCAGGCCGCCGTCGGCATGGCGCCATACATCGGATGCTTGGACCGCGCCCAGCCGAATACCAGGCCGGACAACAGCGCGCCACCGCCGGAACCCAGGGTCAGCGGGATCGAGCCCACGCGCCATACCAGCAGGCCGATCAAGAGGCCCACCAGCACGCCGGCGCCGAAGTAGACGAAGTCCGTCTTCTCGCTCGGCACCAGTTCATAGCCGGCGGTCTTGACCGCGCGGGCGGTGTCGTCGGGCGTGCCGTAGAAGGTGAGGATGTCGCCGTGCTGGAGCTTCAGGTCGGGCAGGATCGGCAGCGGATGGTCGTAGCGCTCGATATGCTCGATATACACGCCGTGCCGCTGGTCGCGCTCCACCATGCCGACGATCTCGGCGATGGACTTGTTGTTCATGTCCTTGTGCGTGAACACCGCGCGGCGCGTCTGCATCACCACGCCCATGCCTTCGGCGTCGGCCACTTCCTCGCCGATCATCTGCGCGGTGGGCACCATCGCGTCGCGCCGGCCCACCATCAGGACCAGGTCGTCGGCCTGCAGCACCAGGTCCTGCCTGACCTCGACCGGCTTGCCGCCGCGCATCACCTTCTCGACCGTGACGAGGTCCGCGCCCTTGGTCTCGATCGCCGCCACGGTCTTGCCGGCGGCGCCGGTTACGCGAAACACGCGGCCCACCAGGCGCGGCAGCGCGCCACGCTGGCCCGGGCCAAACTGCGGCGTGCCGCCGTGCATGGCCAGCTCGACCTTCTTGGCGTCGGTCTTGAGGTCCGTCTTCATGAAGCGCGGCAGGATGTTCACGCACACGATGATGGCGCCCAGCGAGCCGAACACATAGGTCACGGCATAGCCGATCGCCACGTTGGACTGCAGCAGCTTCACCTGGTCGGGCGGCAGCCCCAGCTTGGTGATGGCGTCGCCCGCCGTACCGATGATGGCCGACTGCGTCATGCCGCCGGCGGCCAGGCCGGCGGCCAGCCCCTTGTCGATATGGAACAGCTTGGCGAGGATCACCACCGTGGCCAGCCCCACCACCGCCATGAAGATCGCCATCGCGATCTCGCGCAGCGAGCTGCGGTTGAGTGAGTTGAAGAACTGCGGCCCGCTCTCGTAGCCCACGGCATAGATAAACACCGCGAACATCACCGCCTTGACGCCGTTGTCGATCTCCACGCCGACCTGGCTGATGACCACCGCGGCCAGCAGCGAGCCGGCCACGCCGCCGAGCTGGAAACGCCCGAAGGTGATCTTGCCGATCGCGTAGCCGACCGCCAGCGACAGGAACAACGCCGCCTCAGGGGACTTCTGGAAGATGCTGTGCAACCACTCCATGCTTTACTCCTGCTGCGTGATGGATAAATGGATCAGGCGATGCGCTCAAACGAGCGTGCTGCCCGGGCGCCGATGGCGGTCACGGGCCGGTGCGCAATCAATGCGCCAGTGCGCCGGCCACGGCGACCGCGATGGGTCCCATCAATGGCAGCAGCACGTTGGAAATGGCGTAAGTGATGGTGTAGCCAACCACCGGCGTGCTGTTGCCGGCTGCATTGGTCAGCGCCATGATGGCGGGCGTACTGCATTGCTGTCCGGCCACCGCGCCGAGCAGGATCGGGGCTTCGATCTTCAGCCACCAGTGGCCGATCAGCAGCGACAGCGACGCCGGCACGATCGAGATCAGCACGCCCGCAACGGGCAGCGCCAGGCCATAGGTCTTCACCAGCTTGATGGCGTCCGGTCCGGCGGACAGGCCCACCGCCGCGATAAAGGTGGCCAGCCCGAAATCCTTCAGGATCTCCGCCGCCGACGAGGGCAGCGAGCCCATCAGCGGCACGCGCGCACGCAGCCAGCCGAATGCCAGGCCCGCTACCAGGCAACCGCCGCCGGTGCCCAGCGTCAACTCCGCGCCGCCAAGCTGCAGCCTCAGGCTGCCCAGCAACATGCCCAGCAGCACGCCGACGCCGAGAAACACAAAATCGGTCTTGATGGTGGGCACGACGCGGTAGCCCAGTTCCGGCACTACCCGGTCCACGGCCTCGGAGGGGCCGCTCAGGCTCAGCACGTCGCCACGCTCCAGCACGGTATTGGGCAACGGCGGGATCGGGCGCCCGACGCGGCTGATGGCGTCGATGTACACGCCGCGGCCCATGCCGACATCCGCCATGCCGCGCAACGAGGCCAGCGTGACGCCACTGATCTCGCGCCGCGTGAGCAGCACGTCCTGCTCGGTCTGCACCACCGTGTCCATGCCGGCTTCCCCGGCCGCTTCCGGCGCCTCGGGCAGCTCGATGCCCACCGCCCGCGCGAACGGCACCATGGCGTCGCGGCGGCCATACGCCAGCACCACGTCACCGGCCCGCAGCACCTCATCGGGCGTTGGCTTGAAGGTATGAGCGTCGCGCCGGATGCGCCGGATCGTCACGCCCAGCGCCACTGCCTTCTCCGCCGCCAGCACGGTCTGCCCGGCCGCCGCGCGCACTTCCAGCACGCGGCCCACCAGGCGCGGCAGCGCGCTGTACTGGCGCGCGCCCATGTCGGACTCGCCGCCGAGCCTTTGCCAGAGCGCCGCTGCCGACTCGCGCAGGTTGATGCGCAACAGCCACGGTGCCAGCTGGCTGGTGAACAGCACGATGGTGATCAGCCCGAACAGGTAGGTCACGCTGTAGGCGGTGACGATATTGGTCTGCAGCTCGCGTATCCGTTCGGGGGACAGGCCCAGCCTGCCGATGGCCTCGGAGGCCGTGCCGATCACCGCAGATTCCGTCGCCGCGCCGGCCAGCAGGCCCGCCGCGGTGCCCTGGTCCAGGTTCAGCACCACCACCGCCAGCGCCATCAGCGCCAGCACCACGGCCACTTCCACCAGCGACAGCAGGCCAATGCGCCAGCTGCGGGTGACGTTGGCAAAGAACTGCGGGCCGCCGGTGAAGCCCAGGGCGAAGATGAACAAGGCGAAGAAGACGTTGCGCACGTCGGTGTCGATGCGCGCCCCGGTTTGCCCGATCACCAGCGCGGCAATCAGCGTGCCGCAGATGCCGCCGAGCTGGAACGGCCCGATCTTGATCGAACCCACCGCATGTCCCACGGCCAGCGCCAGGAACAAGGCGATCTCGGGTTGCGTTGCAAGCAGGTGGACGATGGTTTCCATGGCGCGGCAGCGGCTCTGCAGAGAAATCACTGGGCCCACGGGGCGCCCGCGCAGCGGGGCCGCGGCAAGAGCTTCTGGCCGCGATCCTTCCCGGCGGGCGCCGCGCAGATTTGGCGTGGGCCATTATCACTGCCACAACTTGGGGCGCGTGCTGAAAGCTTTTGTTTGTGATTTAAGCAGCGGCGTCAACATGCGCTGGGGCGGCCTCGAGCCATGTGGTACGCGGTGCGGAGCCGTGGGAGGCGAGGGCCAGCAATTGGGGGGATTGGTCGACGCAGCCGCATAATCGCGCCGCAACTTTCATCAAATCGCGAGCGATCCGGCCCTACAGTGGCGGCATTCCATCCACGATGCGGCGCGCCACCGCGCCGGGAGATGCCTATGCTGTCCGTACTGACTTTCGGCCTGACGCCGCTGGCCGCCGCCGCCGCCCTGGGCACGGAGCGCGCAGGCCGCAACTTGCTGGTGCAGGGGGGGTGCCTGGCCCTGCTGGCTGCCGACTGGGCGCAGGCGGGCGATGCCGCACTGCCGCAGCGCATGCTGTTCCCTGGCCTGGGAGAAGTGCTGTCCGTGTGGGGCCCGCTGGCTTTCGCCGGCTTGTTTGGCTGGGTGTTGCGCACTGCGCGTGCGCTATGATCGCGCATCGCGAGCCGGCTCGTTTGCGCCCGTCCCGCCGCCACGACCGGCTTCGCACCCGAGATCACCAAAACCAAGGCTATGTCCGCACGCGCTGAGCCGGCGGATTGCCCGCGCAACCCGTCATGAAGCACATCCCGCCGATCCCGCTGCTGCTCGCCTTCGATGCCGTGGCGCGCCTGCGGAGCTTTCACCGGGCTGCCGAAGAACTCAGCGTGGCCCACAGCACGGTGAGCCATCGCATCCGCGAGCTCGAACAACGCTGCGGCGTGGCCCTGTTCGCGCGCACCACGCGCATCGTGACGCCCACGCCCGAGGCTGAACGCCTGCTCGGGCCGGTCCGGCAAGCACTCTCCACGCTGGGCGAAGCCTTCGGCCCGGCGGCCGATCCGCGCACGGTGCGCGTCAGCGTGCTGCCTTCATTCGCCCGCTTTCGCGTGGTGCCCGCGCTGGCGGAATTCCAGCGCAGCCATCCCCGGATCGCCATCGCGCTGGACCCCACCAGCCAGATGATCGTGCCCCGTCATGGCGAGGCCGACATCGCACTGCGCTTTGCCCGGGCCAGGCCGGTTGAGCCGCATCTCGACCTGGGCCATGACGAGTGGTTTCCGGTGGCGGCGCCGTCCTACCTCGCCACGCTCAGGCAGCGTGCGCTGCCCAGGCTGTTCGGCGAAGCCATGCTCCTGTCGCACAGCCGCCATGCCTGGGAGCCGTGGTTCCGCGAGGCCGGGCTGCCCATGCCGCGCAGCCCTCGCGTGACTACCTTTACCGATACCGGTCTGATGCTGGACGCCGCCATGCGCGGGCAAGGCATTGCCTACGGGCGTCGCTCGCTGCTGCTGCACCTGCTCAAGTCCGGGCAACTGGTGCGGCTGTCGCCGGTTAGCTTGTCATCGGCGCATTCGTACTACTTGATGGCATCCGAGCGGTTCGAGACCTCGCCGGACGTCCGGGTGGTGCATGCGTGGATCAAGGAACTGGTGGCGCAGCCGTAAGGCAGCGCGCTCACTTGCCTCTGCCATGACTCCCGCCGCCCAGCGGATCGGCGATGATCATGGTCTGCTGCAACACGCCGTTGTCGTCGAAGTAGCAACTGAAGTGGGCCGGCAGGTTGGCGTCCTTGTACATACGATAGGACCAGGCTTCCCGCTTCATCAGCGGGTAATACTGAATCGGGACCCGAGGCTTGCCGAAGTGCTCTTCAATGTCGCGCTTGGTCCAGACGCCGATCTGCGCCTGGTAGATCTCTTTTTCCGTCAGCATCTGACGGAAGCTGCTGAGTTTGCCACTGGCATCGAAATCTGCCGTGTAGACAAAGAAGCCAAGCGGCTGCCGGGAATAGATCCAGCGCGTGGTGCCGTCAGCCAGGCGGTAGACCTCGGCAGGTGCGCCAAAGGCATCGCGCACGCTGCTCTCCGGGCTTCCGACCAACTTGCTCCCGGTCTGCTCGGGCTGCAAGGTGGCACAGGCGCAAGCCATGATGGCGGCCGCGCAAATCAAACCGGCCAGGCGCTGTTGCATGACAGTTCTCCCGCATTCTCGCGCCGGCGCTCCCAGGGTAATCTGCCTCTGCCGGGCGGCGCGTTCGGGCATGGTGCCCAATCACAGCATAGTCGAGGGACCTGCCAAACCGTGTAGCGACAGGCAGGCGAATCGGCAATTTTCCGCCGGCTCGGGAGCACGCGTTGTCATTGGGACAAAGCCCATGCGCGTACTACCATCAGTGCAGAGCGCGACGCGAACGGCTGAAGAACGAATGGGCCGGGACACCAATGGGGCGGGAGTCACTACCGGAGGTGTCCGGCGGACGCAGGCGCCGCGCCGCAGACAACCAGGAGCCACCGATGTCCATCCCTCATCTATCCTCCGGCCAGATCGCCAGCGTGCTGCCCCTGGGCGCGCGCCTTGAGCAGACGCCCACCACGGCACTCTTCAAGGAGAGCCGCCTGGAAGTCATGCGCCTGGTGCTGGCCGCCGGCAAACGGATGCCGGCCCATGCGGTAGCCGGGCCGGTCACCATGCAATGCCTGGAAGGCGAAGTGGATGTCGGCGTGGACGGTGGCCACCGGCTGCTGCGCCAGGGCGATCTCGTCTATCTGGCTTCCGGCGTGAAGCATGATGTGACGGCGATCAGCAACGCCTCCGTGCTGGTGACCATCGTGCTGCTGGATCGGGCCGGGGCGTAGTCGCCTTGGCGGCCGGAGGACGGGCTGGTACTGAAAAGGCCGGCCCGGATCGGGCCAGCCGGTCAGGCGGCCGCACCATACGCAGTCGCAACAGGGCGACGGCTCCCTATTGGAGCGGGTGCATTTTCTTGGGAAATTCAGTGGTGCCCGGGGTCGGACTCGAACCGACACGCCTTGCGGCGGGGGATTTTGAGTCCCCTGCGTCTACCTGTTTCACCACCCGGGCTGAGTGGATGCTGGCCGATTTGCCGGGAACCGGCGTGCCAGCATGGTGCTGAGCCGGGAATTATGCCGCAAATCCAGCGCGGTCACAACTAGGCCGGGCCAGGGAATCCCTGGCGACCTTGCCTGGTCCGCATGGCGCGGCTCCGGTCATGGTATTCGGGCGTCGGCGGGCGGACCTTGCCGGTGGCCCTGGCCGGCACGCGGGTGACGTTTTACGACCATCGGCGGCAAGGCGATATCCGGGATCTTGTCGATTCCAGGCAGCTGGCGAACTCGGCTAGCATGATTGCAGCCATCGCCCCTGCGGGCCGCCAAGGCCGCCCGCGTCTCTAATCCAAGCCCGGAGCACCATGTCAGACCTGCCGTCCTTCGCCAGTCTTGCGCAGCTGCCGTCGCAGGACCCCGCCTTCTTCGACGTCCAGTACAACAACCGGGCCAGGGTGCCCGACAACGCTATCCATATGGCACGCTGGGCGGCGCTGTCGCGCCAGGTGCGCGAGCGGGGCGGCTGGCTGGAAGACCTGAGCTATGCCGATGGCGAGCCTGGCCCGTACCGCGAGGACGAGCGGCTCGATTACTTCCCCGCCGACCCCGGCGCCGTTGCCGGGCAGGCGCCGCCGCTGCTGGTATTCCTGCACGGCGGCTACTGGCGCGCGCTGGACAAGCGCGACCACAGCCTGGTGGCCAGCGCGTTGCCACGGTGCGGCGTGTCGGTGGCGGTGGTCAATTACTCGTTGTGTCCGGCGGTGACGGTGGAGACCATCCTGCTGCAGGCGGTACGCAGCGTGGCATGGCTGTACCGCGCGGCGGACCGGCTTGGGCATGACGGGTCGCGCATCTTCGTGGCCGGGCATTCCGTCGGCGGCCATATGGCGGCGATGATGCTCACCACCCTGTGGCCGCGCGTGGGCAGCGACCTGCCGGCGAATCTGGTCAAGGGCGTGGTGTCGGTCAGCGGCCTGCACGATCTGGAGCCGCTTCGGCGCGCCGCTTTCCTGCAGGTCGACCTGAAACTGTCGGAGAGCGATGTGGCCCGGCTCTCGCCGGCCTTCCTGCCGCCCGCCACGGACGCACCGCTGGTGACGGCGGTGGGCGGGCTGGAGCCCGAGGAATACCAGCGGCAGACGGATCTGCTGCGCGCTGGCTGGGCCGCCAACGCGGCGGCGCCAGGCGCGGCGCATGTGCCGATGCCGGGGAGGCACCACTTCAACGTGATGGACGATTTCGCCGAAACGGACAGCCCGCTGCTGCGTGCGGTCCTGAGGATGATGGACGTGGCTTAGCGCCCGGCGGCGCGGCAGCTCACCCCTCCAGCACCCGCAGTAGCGACGAGGTGTCGTCCTTCCCCCAGCCCTTGTCCATCAGCGTGCCGAGCTGGCGCGAGGTGGCCTGCATGGCGGGCAGTTCCAGCCCGAGCTGGCGGGCGATCTCCGCGGCCAGCCCGAAATCCTTGTCGTGCAGCCGTGCCTCGATGCCCGGGGCAAAGTCGTGCGCGACCATCTTCGGCCCCATCATGTCCAGCATGCGGCTGCCCGCCATGCCGGTGGCCATGGCCTGCAGCACGCGGCCGCTGTCCACCTGCTGGGCCTGTGCGAACCGCATGGCTTCGGCAATGCCTTCGATATTGACCACCTGCGCGATCTGGTTGCACAGCTTGGCAACCTGGCCGGCGCCGTGGTCGCCGATATGCGTAATGGTCTTGCCCAGCAGCGCGAGCAGTGGCCGCACGCGGTCCAGCATCTCGGCCTTGCCGCCCGCCATGATGGTCAGGCTGGCCGCTTCGGCGCCCACGGTGCCGCCGGAGACCGGGCAGTCCAGCGCCTCGATGCCGCGCTCGGCCAGCCGCGCGGCGATCTCCCGCGTGACGATGGGCGAGATGGTGCTATGGTCGATGCAGATGGTGCCCGGCGCAGCGCCCTCGATCACGCCGTGCTCGCCCAGCAGCACCGAGCGCACATCCTCGGACGAGGTGACATTGGTGAACACCAC
>NZ_JBFTSG010000015.1:0-139236 GCF_056399885.1 Cupriavidus sp. 01L45
GTTCGCTAACAGCATCCGTCCAGCGCGAACCCGCTTTCTGGTCGCTTCGTCCATCTTCCCAGCCATGCAATCGACTCCCGATCAACGCCTTGGTCAGATAACGCGTCAGACTCAAATCGGTTGTCATGATTTATACAAGTCTCAATAGCTGACGCAAAGTCGTCACCCGCTCATAATCGCGTAGTGAATATCCGCCCTAGCCATCTCCTGATATCGCCCATCTTGCTTTGCGCAAGCCTAGCGGGCGCCGCCGAACCTGCCGTGGGTGCCACCCCAGATTCAGGTTGTGAAAACCTGCTCACCGTGGTCCGGCGCAGCCTGGAGGATGAAATCGGCTCGGCATGCCCGGCGCTGGTTCCGGGGCCGGGCACGGCGTGCGCTGCGCAGCGCGAACCGCTGCGCGCCATCGTGGATTTCATCGGCAAGCGCCACGACGCTGATGCCGATGCGTGCGAAACCCTGCTGGAAGTCAATAAGCGCCTGCGATCGCTCCCCCCAAAGGGCTAGGCCACGCCCCTCGCCTGCCTTTGCAGCCGCGCGGGCCGGCCAGCCCGAAGGACTGGCCGGCGACAGTGCGACTCAGGGCAGCTTGGCCGCCAGCACGTCCAGCTTCTCGATGGAAGGCGGCTTGGCGAACAGGTCGGGGGCCTTCGCCATCAAGGCTGCCGCGACCTTGCCCGAGAGATGGGCCTGGCGCCCGGCCTCATCGGGGAACGCATCGAAGATGCCGTACATGGACGGCCCGAGGCGAAGCGCGAACCATGCAGTGGTGCCGGTTTCCTCCTGCACCAGCGGCAGGCCGCCAAGCAGGAGTTCCTCTATTTCCTTTTCCTTGCCGGGCTTCGCGTGCAGCGGAACCCACAGAGCGAACTTGACCATGAGCAGTCTCCTCACTACCGTCCGGGATTCCAACTATAGACGGTAGCAAGGCCAGCGCCCGCATGCCACAGGAGCGAGCGCCCTCAGGACGCGGCCGCGGCCGGCGGCAAGTGCTCCCCGTCGCCGCTGGCGCCGAATACCTGCCGCTTGAGCTTGGCCAACTGGTCGCGCACCTGCCCGGCCTTTTCGAACTCGAGATTCTTGGCGTGCTCGAACATTTGCTTTTCCAGCCGCTTGATCTCCTTCGCGACCTGCTTCTCGCTCATGTCTTCGTACTTGGCGCGCTCTTCCGCGGCCAGCAGTTCCGCCTTCACCTCGCCCGGGTCGTAGACCCCGTCGATGATGTCCTTGATACGCTTGACGACGCCGCGCGGCACGATGCCGTTGGCTTCGTTGAAGGCAACCTGCTTGGCTCGCCGCCGCTCGGTCTCGCCGATTGCCCGCTTCATCGAATCGGTCATCCGGTCGGCATAGAGAATGGCGGTGCCGTTCACGTTACGGGCAGCGCGGCCGATGGTCTGGATCAGCGAACGCTCGGCCCGCAGGAAGCCTTCCTTGTCCGCGTCGAGAATGGCCACCAGCGAGACTTCCGGGATATCCAGGCCCTCGCGCAGCAGGTTGATGCCGACCAGCACATCGAAGGTGCCCAGCCGCAGATCGCGGATGATCTCCACGCGCTCCACGGTATCGATGTCCGAGTGCAGGTAGCGGACCTTGACGCCGTTCTCGGTCAGGAACTCCGTGAGCTGCTCGGCCATGCGCTTGGTGAGCGTGGTCACCAGCACGCGCTCTCCGACGGATACCTTCTGGTGGATCTCGGACAGCAGATCGTCGACCTGCGTGGTCGCCGGACGCACGTGGATGATCGGATCGACCAGCCCTGTGGGCCGTACCACCTGCTCCACCACCTGCCCCGCATGCTCGTTCTCGTAGTTGGACGGCGTGGCCGAGACAAACATGACCTGCCGCATCTTGCCCTCGAACTCCGCGAACTTCAGCGGACGGTTGTCCAGCGCGGAGGGCAGCCGGAAGCCATAGTCGACCAGGGTGGTCTTGCGCGCCCTGTCGCCGTTGTACATGCCGTTGAACTGACCCATCAGCACGTGCGACTCATCCAGGAACATCAACGCATCGGACGGCAGGTAGTCGACCAGCGTGGGCGGCGGGTCGCCCGGCCTTGCGCCCGACAGGTGGCGCGAATAGTTCTCGATGCCCTTGCAGAAACCCAGCTCGGACAGCATTTCCAGGTCGAAGCGGGAGCGCTGCTCCAGCCGTTGCGCCTCCACCAGCTTGTTCTCCTTGTAGAAGAAGTCCAGGCGCTCGCGCAGTTCGACCTTGATATCCTCGATCGCCCGCAGCACCGTTTCGCGCGGAGTCACATAGTGGCTTGACGGATAGACCGTGAAACGCGGGATCTTCTGGCGCACGCGCCCGGTCAGCGGATCGAAGAACTGCAGCGAATCGATCTCGTCGTCGAACATGTCGACACGCACCGCTAGCTCGGCATGCTCGGCCGGAAAGATATCCAGCGTATCGCCTCGCACGCGGAAGGTGCCGCGCTGGAAATCGGTCTCGTTGCGGGTGTACTGCATGGCGATCAGGCGCGCAATCACATCGCGCTGGCTGATCTTGTCGCCCGTGCGCAGCGTCAGGATCATCTTGTGGTACTCGGACGGATTGCCGATACCGTAGATGGCGGAGACGCTGGCCACGATGATGGTGTCGCGCCGTTCCAGCAGGCTCTTTGTGGCCGACAGCCGCATCTGCTCGATATGCTCGTTGATCGAGGAATCCTTCTCGATGAACAGGTCGCGCTGCGGCACGTAGGCTTCGGGCTGGTAGTAATCGTAATAGCTGACGAAGTACTCCACGGCATTGCGCGGGAAGAACTCGCGGAACTCGGAATACAGCTGCGCGGCCAGCGTCTTGTTGGGCGCGAACACGATGGCCGGACGCCCCATGCGGGCAATCACATTGGCCATGGTGAAGGTCTTGCCCGAACCGGTCACCCCCAGCAGGGTCTGGTAGGACAGGCCATCCTCCACCCCCTCGACCAGCTGGCGGATCGCCTCGGGCTGGTCGCCAGCCGGCAGATAAGGCTGGTAAAGCTGGAACGGCGAACCGGGAAAGGTCGCGAACTTCTCTTCATCCAGCGCGGGTGCGACTTCAACGAGATTCGACATAGGCTGGTAGGGGAAAACCTCAGGAAAACGGGCAGATACGCTAGAATCTTGGGGTTGGCGGCCAGGTATCAAGATGGGGGCCGCCCGCACTCCCGAGCGCAGTCCGGAGCATTCTACGCCTTCCCGTTTTGTTACATAGTTGACCACGAGATCCCAAATGAGTTTGTTTTCTGCCGTCGAGATGGCCCCGCGCGACCCGATCCTGGGCCTGAATGAAGCCTTCAATGCCGATACCCGTGCGACCAAGGTCAATCTGGGTGTTGGCGTGTACTTCACCGACGAAGGGAAAATCCCTCTGCTGCGCGCCGTGCAGGAAGCCGAGAAGGCCCGCCTGACCACCGCCACTCCGCGCGGCTACCTGCCGATCGAAGGCATCGCCGCCTACGACCAGGCCGTGCAGACCCTGCTGTTCGGCAAGGAATCGCCGCTGATCACCGAAGGTCGCGTAGTGACGGCCCAGGCACTCGGCGGCACTGGCGCGCTCAAGATCGGCGCCGACTTCCTCAAGCGCCTGTATCCGGACGCCAAGGTCGCCATCAGCGACCCGAGCTGGGAAAACCACCGCGCCCTGTTCGAGGCAGCCGGCTTCCCCGTGATCAACTACACCTATTACGACGCCCCCAGCCACGGCCTGAATTTCGCCGGCATGGTGGAATCGCTGAAGTCGTACGCGGCCAACACCATCGTCGTGCTGCACGCCTGCTGCCACAACCCGACCGGTGTCGACCTCTCGCCCGAGCAATGGAAGCAAGTGGTGGAACTGATCAAGGAACGCAACCTGATCCCGTTCCTCGACATGGCCTACCAGGGCTTCGCCGATGGCATCGACCCGGACGGCGCTGCAGTGCGCCTGTTCGCCGAATCCGGCCTGCCGTTCTTCGTCTCGAGCTCGTTCTCGAAGAGCTTCTCGCTGTACGGCGAGCGCGTGGGCGCGCTGTCGATCGTCACCACGGGCAAGGAAGAAGCCCAGCGCGTGATGTCGCAGGTCAAGCGCGTCATCCGCACCAACTACTCCAACCCGCCGACCCATGGCGGCACCGTGGTCGCCACCGTGCTGAACAGCCCCGAGCTGCGCGCCATGTGGGAACAGGAGCTGGGCGAAATGCGTGACCGCATCAAGCTGATGCGCCATGCGCTGGTGGACAAGCTGGCCGCCAAGGGCGTGCCGGGCGACTTCTCGTTCGTCAAGGCCCAGCGCGGCATGTTCTCGTACTCGGGCCTGAACTCGGCGCAAGTGGACCTCCTGCGCAACGAGCATGGCATCTACGCCGTGGGCACCGGCCGCATCTGTGTAGCAGCGCTCAACAGCCGCAACATCGACGCGGTGGTCGACGCCATCGCCGCCGTGCTGTAACGGTACACGTGTAAAGTGGACGGAAAGGCGACTTCGGTCGCCTTTTCCACGTCTGGCCGCATCTTTTTACATTTTTTTGGATTTGTCAGCCAGAAGTACAGCGTTTGTCCTCTTGTCTTTTTCCGATGCAAGCGTACCTTAGGGTATATGCTGCATCGCACGATCGTTCGATAACGAGCATAATCGGTAACACATTAGCAATTCTGTGTTTGCTGCATTCGTAATATCAAGGCGTTGAATTCCAGCTTCGCCCCCAGCCTGATAGGGACCCGTCATGCTTTACCAGCTGCACGAATTCCAGCGCTCGATGCTGCACCCACTTACCGCGTGGGCGCAGGCTACAGCCAAGACCTTCACCAATCCCCTGAGCCCGATGTCCCTGGTGCCAGGCGCCACGCGACTGGCCGCCGGCTACGAACTGCTTTACCGGCTCGGCAAGGAATACGAGAAGCCGGGCTTCGATATCAAGTCGGTACGCTCCAACGGCAGGGACATCCCGATCGTCGAACAGACCATCATCGAAAAGCCCTTCTGCAAACTGGTGCGCTTCAAGCGCTATGCGGACGACCCCGAGACCATCAAGCTGCTCAAGGATGAGCCGGTCGTACTGGTATGCGCGCCCCTGTCGGGCCACCATTCCACGCTGCTGCGCGACACGGTGAAAACCCTGCTGCAGGATCACAAGGTCTATGTGACCGACTGGATCGATGCCCGCATGGTGCCGGTCGAGGACGGCCGCTTCCGCCTGGCCGACTACATCCATTACATCCAGGAATTCATCCGCCACATCGGCGCGGAAAACCTGCATGTGATTTCGGTGTGCCAGCCTACGGTGCCGGTGCTCGCGGCCATCTCCCTGCTGGCCTCGGCCGGCGAGAAGACGCCCAAGACCATGACCATGATGGGCGGCCCGATCGATGCGCGGCGCAGCCCGACCGCGGTGAATTCGCTGGCGACCAACAAGTCGTTCGAGTGGTTCGAGAATAATGTGATCTACACGGTACCTGCGAATTACCCTGGCCACGGCCGCAAGGTGTATCCGGGCTTCCTGCAGCATGCCGGCTTTGTCGCGATGAACCCGGACCGCCATCTGTCCTCGCACTACGACTATTACCTGAACCTGGTCGAAGGCGATGCCGACGATGCGGAAGCCCATGTGCGCTTCTATGACGAGTACAACGCCGTGCTCGACATGGACGCCGAGTACTACCTCGACACCATCCGCGAGGTGTTCCAGGAATTCCGTCTTGCCAATGGCACGTGGGAAATCGAAGGCAAGCCGGTCCGTCCGCAGGACATCAAGGGCACGGCGCTGCTGACCATCGAAGGCGAACTGGACGACATCTCGGGCGCCGGCCAGACGGCGGCGGCGCACGAACTTTGCGCCGGGATTCCCAAGGATCGCAAGCAGCACATCACGGCTGCCAAGTGCGGTCACTACGGGATATTCTCCGGCCGCCGCTGGCGCCAGGAGATCTATCCGGAGTTGCGCAACTTCGTGCTCAAGCACCATTGAGCCACGGCTGCCATCCATGAAAAACGCCCGCGCAAGCGGGCGTTTTTCATGGGCTCTCGCGGCGGCAAAGTTCAGCGGCGTTCCAGATAGGAAAGCAACATATCGGTGTGCAACTCGGCGAAACGCTCGTGCTCGTCCTGGGCCGCCACATCGCGCCCGATCACGGCGCTGATGGTGTAACGGTTGGAAAGCACGTAGTAACCGAGGGCCGAAATGGTCAGGTAGAGCTGCGAAACGTCAACATTGTCGCGGAACACGCCCTTCTTCTGCCCCCGCTTGACGATATCGGCAAGCACATTGACCACCGGGTTGATCAACTGGTGCAGCTGCGTGGACTTCTTCAGGTGGCGGGCCTCGTGAAGATTCTCGCTGTTGACCAGGCGGATGAACTCCGGATTGCGGTAGTACCAGTCCCACACGAAGCGGGCCAGGGTGCGCACGGCGGCCACCGGGTCTTCCTCGACGATATGCAGTTGCTCCTCCGCGGCACGAAACTCCGCATATTGTTTTTCCAGGACGGCCAGGAACAAGCCTTCCTTGCTGCCATAGTAGTAATACAGCATGCGCTCGTTGGTCTCGGCGCGGCGCGCGATCTGGTCGACGCGTGCGCCGGCCAGTCCACCCTTGGCAAATTCCTCGGTGGCCGCATCCAGGATGCGGCGGCGCGTTCCTTCGGGGTCCCGCTTGGTTCTGGTTTCGTTTCGCATGCGACGGCTGGTGAATCGTTGCGCGGATTATGGCACAGGGCAACTTGCGCGCAGCGGCCCCGGCAAAGGGCGCATCATCTCGCGTTTCTGCACTGCGGCGAAATCGGGGATAATCCCTGCCGCGCACCCGTTCCAGCCGGCCTGCCCGCCGGGCAAGAAAGAGAGAGCGGCGCCTAGCTGTCCCCGCAAACCCCAGAATATTCGTGACTGCCAACCGCCCGACCCTCGCCGATCGCCTCGAAGCCCTGCTGCCGCAGACCCAGTGCACCAAGTGCGGCTTCGATGGTTGCCGCCCCTATGCCGAAGCCATGGCAGCGGGCGACGCGGCCTGCAACCGTTGCCCGCCGGGCGGGGCCGAGGGCATCCGCCGCTTGTCGGCTCTGCTGGGCACCCCGGTGCTGCCGCTGGACCCTGAGCGCGGCATGGAACAGGCCCGCGCAGTGGCGGTGATCGACGAAGCGCTGTGCATTGGCTGCACGCTGTGCATCCAGGCCTGCCCGGTCGATGCCATCGTCGGTGCGCCCAAGCAGATGCATACGGTGCTGGAAGACTGGTGCACCGGTTGCGATCTCTGCGTGGCACCTTGCCCCGTTGACTGCATCGCCATGGTTCCCGTCACCGCCGAACGCACCGGGTGGGCCGCATGGTCGCAGGAACAAGCTGACGAAGCCCACGCGCGCTATATGGAGCGCCGCTCTCGGCTGGTGCGCGAGCGCGAGGAGAACGATGCGCGCCTCGCGGCCAAGGCAGCCGCCAAGCTGGAAGCGCTGCAGGCCGAGACCGCGCAGAGCGAGGAGGAACGGGCGGCGCAGGCGCGCAAGCAGGCCATCATCCAGGCCGCCATCGAACGTGCGCGCCTGAAGCAGCAAGCCGTCAAGCCGCGTAATACTGAAAACGTCTCCCCTGCCGTGCAGGCGCAGATCGATGCAGCCGAAGCCCGCCGGGCCAAAGCGGGTCTGGGCGAGCCAGGACAGGCCGATCCTGGCGCCACGTCCGGCGCCAACCCAGCCACCAAGGACCAATGAACGCAGCCAAGTGCCGCGCCTTGTTCGAGACACTGCGCGAAGTCAACCCGACCCCCACCACCGAGCTGGAGTACAGCTCGCCGTTCGAGCTGCTGATCGCGGTGCTGCTGTCCGCGCAGGCCACCGACGTAGGCGTGAACAAGGCAACGCGCAAGCTGTACCCGGTGGCGCACAGCCCGCAGCAGATGCTGGACCTGGGCGAGGAAGGGCTGATCGAATACATCAAGACCATCG
Source organism: Cupriavidus sp. 01L45 (assembly GCF_056399885.1). Taxonomy (NCBI): domain Bacteria; kingdom Pseudomonadati; phylum Pseudomonadota; class Betaproteobacteria; order Burkholderiales; family Burkholderiaceae; genus Cupriavidus; species Cupriavidus sp. 01L45. The sequence continues at coordinate 7,899 of NZ_JBFTSG010000015.1, forward strand.
GCCTGTACAAGACCAAGGCCAAGCATGTCATCGCCACCTGCCGCATCCTGGTGGAGCAGCACGACGGCCAGGTGCCGCGCGACCGCGCCGCGCTAGAAGCCCTGCCGGGCGTGGGCCGCAAGACCGCCAACGTAGTGCTCAACACCGCCTTCGGCGAGGCCACCATCGCGGTCGACACGCATATTTTCCGCGTTGCCAACCGCACCGGGCTGGCGCCCGGCAAGAACGTGCAGGTGGTCGAGCAGAAGCTGCTCAAAGTCGTCCCGCAAGAATTCCTGCACGATGCGCACCACTGGCTGATCCTGCATGGCCGCTATGTGTGCAAGGCACGCAAACCCGAATGCTGGCACTGCGCGATCGAGCCGCTCTGCGAATACCGCGAGAAGACCGAGGCGCCGCGCATTTAAGTGCGAGCGCGCCGGGCAGGCAAGAAAAGACCCGCACGAAGCGGGTCTTTTCTTGAACCGTGGGCGCCGCGAAGGCGCGGCCGGTCAAACGATGCGGCAGGCTTCGTCGAACGACAGGCGCGGGCTGCGCGGGAACAGCTTGTCGGCCTCGCCATAACCCAGGTTCACCAGGAAATTGACCGACCACTTGCCATCGGGGAAGAAGGCCGCATTGAGCTTCGCGGCATCGAAGCCGGCCATCGGACCGCAATCCAGGCCAAGGGCACGCGCGGCCAGGATGAAATAGCCGCCTTGCAGCGAGCTGTTCATCAGCGCGTCACGGGCAATCTTCTCCGGCTGGCCGGCATACCACGAGCGGGCATCGGCGTGCGGGAACAGCTTGGGCAACTGGTCATGGAAGTCGTTATCGAAAGCAACGATCGCGGTAACCGGCGCCGAGCGCGTTTTCTCGACGTTGCCGGCGGAAACGCATTCGACCAGGCGCGCCTTCTCGGCGGCACTCTTGACGAAGACGATGCGTGCCGGCGAACCGTTTGCCGCGGTCGGGCCAAACTTCATCGCGTCATAGATCTGATGGAGCGCGGCATCGTCCACCTTGCGGTCTTGCCACACATTGTGGGTGCGGGCTTCGGTGAACAGCTGGGCGATAGCGGCCTGATCGATCGATTTCATGCGTTCGGTTCCTGAACAAGAAGTGAGAGCCGGATTGTATCGAAATCGCCGCACTCCTCCCCCCAGGCGATTTGAGCAAAGGGTTCAATTCTGTTGCACAACCTGGCCGCCGGCACCCTTGCGCGTCAGCCACAACACACCCGCCAGGATCAGCCCGCCGCCCAGCGCCTGCGTCAGCCCGACGTGCTCCCCCAGCAGAAGTGCGGCCAGCACCACTGTCACCACGGGTTCCAGCGTGGACAGCATCGAAGCCCGTGCCGCACCGAGCCGCTGCAGGCCAGCGAAAAAGGCCAGGATGGCCAGGACGGTCGACAACAATGCGATCGCCAGCAACGCCAGCCAGCCCGCGAAGCTCTGTGGGAACTGAGGCGGCACGCCCGCCCCGGTACGCACCAGGCCCACCACGACATAAACCACGGCCGCGGCGCTGCACACCACGGTAGTGGTCGCCAGCGGGTTGACGCCCGCCGTAATGCGCGCGCCCACGATGATGTAGACCGAGTAGATCGCGGCCGAGGCCAGGCCCAGCGCAATGCCGAGCGCCGAGCCCTGGCCGCCGCCCACGGTCAGCCCCGCCCCGACCGAGCACAACACAAGCGCGATCACGGACGCCATGCTCAGGCGCTCCTTGAGGAAAACGGCGGCGAGGATGGTGACAAAGAGCGGATACAGGTAAAGCAGCAAGGCCACCAGGCTGGCCTGGGCATGGTTGAGCGCGGTAAAGAAGCAGAACGACTGCCCGACATAGCCAATGCCGCCCATGGCGGCCAGCGCGAGTACCTTGCGCCAGCCCGGCATGCCAACCCCGCGCAGGCGCATCGCCAGCGCCAGCGCGCCGGCCGCCAGCACGAAGCGCACCGCAAGCAAGCCGTAGACGTCAGTGCCGGCCTCGTAGGCGAATCGCGCGAAGATCGCCATGGCACCAAAGGCGCTGGCCGACAGGGCGATCAGCAGCACGCCGGCGAATTGCTCGCGGGCGTTGCGGACGGGCTGGTGGCCAGCGGTGGCGGAAGATCGGGAAGCAGACATGGCGGTGCGCGGTCGAGGACACGCCCGGCGACACCGGGCAACGCCGCATTCTAGTAGCTGGCGGTCCGATTCGGGCAGCGCTCTGGCGGCCGAACTGCGCTGCAGCGATGGGAGAGCTCGTTTACAATACCGGCATCATGTTCAATCCCTCCCGCGAAGAAGTCCGCCGTTTTTTCTGCGAAGCATGGCAAAAGCAGCGCGCAGGCAATGTCCTGACGCCGCTCGAAGTCATTGCAGTCGACTGGATCGGCGAGCACCCCGAGTATCACAGCCTGCTCACCGACACGGAAGGCGCGCTGACCCAGGATTACACGCCTGAAGCCGGCCAGACGAACCCCTTCCTGCACCTGGCCATGCACCTGTCCATCTCCGAGCAGGTTTCCATCGACCAGCCTCCTGGCATCCGCCGGGCCTATGAGTCCCTGACCCAGCGCCTGGATTCGCCCCACGAGGCGCAGCACCAGGTGATGGAGTGCCTGGGCGAAATGCTCTGGCAGGCGCAACGCACAGGCATGCCGCCTGACGGCGAGCAATACATCGCATCGATCCAGCGCCGCGCCAGCCGCTGAGGCGCGGGATCGCACGCACGTGGGCTGCGTACAAATGATCACAAAGTTGTGATGCGGAGCATGATAGGCTTTACCGCCTCGCAATATCACGCAGCGCATGCATCACCTCCTCCGGTAAATGCGGCGCACAGATCTCAATGCCACCTAGTACGTCCAAGCCGGAGGCGGGTGCCGGCGCGCCCATCCGGCGCCTCCCCGGCGCGAGGCCCGCTCTCCTGCTGGCTATCTCCATCGCGGCCGGTTGGCCTTTGTCCAGCCACGCCGCCATCGCCTTGCTGCAACCGCCAAAGGTGGTCGATGGCACCAAGCCACTGACCCTGACCTTGCTGCTGAGCGCCAATAGCGCCAACCGCAGTTTCCTCGTGCCCGAAACCCTTGAGGTCATGGCTTCGGCGGACCTGCAGGCACCTGTGCGGCTTGGCATGCGGCGCGTCACCGCCGGCCCGTCGACCATCAAACTGCGCAAGGGAGAGTACCGCACTATCGAATATGGCGCGGAACTGCCACCCAACTTGCGCGGCCTGGTGCGGCTGGATCCGGTTGACATCGATGCCGCCCCGGTTCTCGTCACGCTCAATCGCGCACCGCGCGCGGATGATCCGCCCGTGGCCCAGGTCGCGAATACACCGCCAGCGGGAACCGCACCGGAGGCAAGCGCCAGTGGCGCTAGCCCCGTGGTCCCGGTAGTTCCGGTGGCTTCTGCCAGCCAGGCAGCGCCGGTCCAGCCGGACCTCCGCGACCAGGGACGGCTCACCTTCAATGACCCGATGTATTTCATCCTGGGTGCGCACGACGGCGCCAATGCGAAGTTCCAGTTCAGCTTCAAGTTCCGCATCTACCAGGGCGAGAACCCGGCTTCGCGCGGCCTGCTCGAAAACCTGTACTTCGGCTACACGCAGTTTTCGCTGTGGGATCTGTCAGGCGATTCGCGCCCCTTCCGCGACACTAACTATCGGCCGAGCCTGTTCTATTACCTCTCGGACACTGGCGTGCACAACCGCGCCATCAGCCGGCTCTCGCTGGCAACGGGCGTGGAGCACGAGTCGAATGGCCGTGATGGCGACCAGTCGCGCAGCATCAATACCGTGTTCGTCAAACCCACTTTCTACCTGGGCGACCTGACCAACTGGCACTGGAGCATCTCGCCCAAGCTGTATTACTACGTCGAGAAGAACGACAACCCGGACATCGCCAGCTACCGTGGCTACATGGATCTGAAGCTGGCCTACGGCAAGCCCGACTCATGGGAATTTGCCGCCACCCTGCGCAAGGGCACGCAGAAGTACTACGGCAGCGTCGACGCGGCGGTGACTTACCCGCTGGCACGCCTGATCCCGGGCACGGCGGGATATCTGATGGCCGGCTACTTTGTCGGCTACGGCGAGAGCTTGCTGGACTACAATCGCAAGCTGCCGTGGCAATTCCGGCTAGGGTACGCACTGTCGCGCTGAGCCGCCGTCCGCAACGGCCCGGGTCGCGTTCAGCCCGCCAGCGGCTTGCCGCTGGCCTTCAGGCGGGCGTTGGCTACGGCCGCTGCAAACTGGCCTTGCCCGTGCCATCCGGTGGCCCGGCCCAGCTTCTTGCCTTTGTGAAAGAACATGAACACGGGAATGCCATGCAGGCCGAAGCGCTTGCCCAACTCGGGATGCGCATAGACGTTGGCGTGCAGCCAGTGCAGTTCGAGGGCATGCACCGGCTCGGGATTCGCCAGCATGGCTTTCTTCGCCATCTCGCAGTTAAAGCAGTCCACGCCCCAGAAAAACACACAAACGAGCGCGTCGCCGGCAGCGGCAATGGCCGCATCAATGTCTTCACTCGCTACTTCGCGCATGCCAAATGCATCGAAGGCGCGGTGATCCAGGTGCGCCGCCGCGTCGGCAGCGGCGCCGGGTGCGGCGGTATTGTCTGGCTTGATGGACATAAGCTTCTCCTGCAATGAAAAACGCCCGGGCCAGCGGCACCGGGCGTTGCTTGTGCCGGCCAAATGGGCGGACAGCCGAGGCGTTGCGCTTACTTGGGCGCCGCCACCGTTACCAGTGCCGGACGCAGTACGCGGTCTGCGATCATGTAGCCACGCTGCAGTACCGTGACCACGGTGTTGGGTTCCTGCGGCGCGGGCACCATGGAAATGGCCTGGTGGCGGTGCGGGTCGAATTTCTCGCCGACCGGGTTCAGTTCGACGATCTTGCCCTTCTCGAAGGCGCTAAGGAGCTGGCGCGCTGTCAATTCGACCCCTTCGCGCAGCTTGGCGATATCGCCTGAGCCATCGGCCAGCGCGGCCTGCAGGCTGTCCATCACGGGCAGCAGGTAATCGGCGAAGCTTTCGATGGCGAATTTATGCGCCTTGGTGACATCGTCCTGGGCGCGGCGGCGGATGTTCTCGCCCTCGGCAGTTGCCCGCAGGAACATGTCGTAGTGCTCCTTGGCCTTGGCTTCAAGCGCGGCCAACTGGGCCGCCACGTCGCCAGCGGCGTTCTCGGCCTGGCCGGCCGGGGCGGTGTTCAGCTCCTCGCTGGCGGGCGTGAGCGGCGGCGTGGTGGGTGGCGTCTGCTTCTGTTCTTCCATGTCGATCCGTATCAATACAAGGACGCGGCCTGCCTGGTCGCAGGCCGCCGGGTGGTCAATCGGCAAATGTAGCCTGCAGTTGGTGGCAAGCGTCTGTTTTTCAAGGGCGCACCGGGACGGTGCGGTGAAACACAAGGTTACAAAGAGAGGCGTGTGGAAATAGGGGCCATATTGCTTTGCAGCAGCGCACCCCCTAAGATGAAAACGTATAAAAATGACAAAAATAACGGGGTCGAAGATGCATCACACGTCGGGCCACTCTCGAAAGGTTAGCCATGCATAAGCTACCTGTTCTGACGGTCTTCCTACTCGCCGCATTATCGGTGATGACAGCCTTTATCTGCCTTTCCGGCGCGTTCACGCCGCGAGACACCGAGTACGGCAGCGGCAAGGCGGTTTTCAAGCACTACATCATCCCCTACGTTCGCTGACCCAGCCAGGTGAGTCCGGGCGACCGCCCACGCGGCTGCCCTCCTCACCCCATGACGCCATCGATCTGGCGCCGGTCGCGCTTGGTCGGCCGGCCCTGCAAGCGCGACGCCGGTTCATCGTTGAGCCGCCTGTTCTCCGCGTCTTGGCGCCGGCGCGCCTCGCTGGCCTCAGTTTCCGCATAGAGTGTCTGGGCGACGGTTGCCGGACCGCGGGCTCCCGCAACGCCCTTTACCACCACTTCCCAGCGTTGCTGGTGCGCCTCCAGTACGACCGTGTCGCCCGGCTTGACCTCGCGCGAATTCTTGCAGGCCTGGCCATTGACCTGGACCTTGCCCCGCTCCACCGCCTCGGCTGCCAGCGAGCGCGTCTTGAAGAATCGCGCGCACCACAGCCATTTGTCGATGCGCAGGCGGGCATCGGCCTCAAAAGATACGTTCATACCTTCACCTCCAAGCCGTAACTCCCGCGCCGCTCATGCCGCCGCACCGCGGGTCTGGGCTTGCGTGCGCCGGGCTTCCAGTTCATGCGGATGGGGCATCCGCAGCGGCCAGCCTTGCAGGTGCTGCAATCCGATCTCCGCGAGCCCGGCGATCCAGCTTTCCGCATCGTTGAGGCAAGGAATGTAGTGGAATACCTTGCCGCCAGCCACCTGGAACTCGGACCGCCCTTCCATGGCGATCTCTTCCAGCGTTTCGAGGCAGTCCGCCGGGAAGCCGGGACAAAACACGTCGACCCGGCCGGTACCGACCTTGCCTAGCTCTTGCAGGGTAGGCGCGGTATAGGGCTGCAGCCACTCCGCCTTGCCGAAGCGCGACTGGAACGTGACCTGGTACTGCCCCGGCTGCAAACCCAGCGCCTCGCCCAGCAGGCGCCCGGTCTTCAGGCATTCGCAGTGGTAGGGATCGCCCAGTTCCAGCGTCCTGCGCGGCACCCCGTGAAACGACAGGATCAGCTTGTCGCCACGCGCGAAATCCGGTGTGCCTTGTTGCGCCCAGTATGCCCCGACCTGCTGGTGCAAAGCCGCAATGTACGCCGGATGGTCGTGAAAATGCTTGATCAGCCGCAGCTCCGGCTGGTTTCGCCACGCCTTGAGCACACGAAATGCCTCGTCGAAGGCGGTCGCGGTGGTAGTGCCTGAATATTGCGGGTACAGGGGCAGCAGCAGGATGCGCTCGGTCCCCTGGCGCCGCAGCGCCTCCAGCACCGAGCCGATCGAGGGGTTGCCATAACGCATGGCGCACGCCACGGTAACTTCGTGGCCATGCTGGTTGAGCAACAACTGCAAGGCGTGGGCCTGGCGCTCGGTGTGCACCAGCAGCGGCGACCCCGTCATATGGGCTTCGCGCAGCCAGATAGATTCGTACTTCATCGCCGACGCACGCGAGCGCAGCGGCAGGATGAGGCCATACAGGATCGGCAGCCATGCGGCGCGGGGAATCTCCACGACGCGCGGATCCGACAGGAACTGCTTGAGGTAGCTGCCGACCGCTTTAGGCGTCGGCGCATCGGGTGTGCCGAGGTTGATCAGCAGGATCGCCGTACGCGGCGCCTGGCCATGCTGATAGGCCGGCTCGGGAGTAAACGTCATGTAATTTCCGGTGTGGCGGAGCGGCGCGGGCACAGGGCGCGCGGCCGCCAGGTCTCGCCGAGCTTACAGGATGAACGGAACAGGCAGTCTGTGAGACCGGGCCAGGACGACACTAGTTCTGGCTGAGCGCGCTGGACAACAGGCGCGCGGTGATGTCGACGATCGGGATCACCCGCTCGTAGGCCATGCGGGTCGGCCCGATCACCCCGAGCGTGCCGACGATCTGGCCGTCGACTTCGTAGGGCGCGGTAATGACCGCCATGTCTTCCAGCGGCACCAGCTTGCTCTCGCCGCCGATGAAGATCTGCACGCCCTGGGCGTGGCTGGAGACATCGAGCAGCTTGAGCAGGCCGGTCTTGTGCTCGAACACGTCGAACAGCTTGCGCAGTTTTTCCATGCTGGAGGAAAGATCCTCCACTTCGAGCAACTTGCGCTCGCCCGAGATAAAGACGTGATCGTCCTCTTCCTCGGCCATGGCGTTGCTGCCCGCCTCCACCGCGGCCTGCATCAGTTGCGACATATCCATGCGCAGCGCCTGCAGTTCGCCGCGCAGGTGGTCACGCACATTGTCGAAGCTCATGCCGGCAAAGTGCGAGTTGATGAAATTGGCCGCCTCGACCAGTTGCGACGGGGAATACGGCAGTTCGGTCTGGATGATGCGGTTCTGCACATCGCCCTCCGGCGTGACGATGATCAGCAGGATGCGCTTGTCCGAGAGCCGCATGAATTCCACCTGGCGGAACGCCTGGGCGCGGCGCGGGGTCATCACCACGCCGGCGAACTGAGACAGGTTGGACAAGGTATGAGCCGCCGAGGTGATCATCCGCTGCGGCCCAAGCTGCTGGCCGCGCAACTGGCCCTGGATCTTGCCGGTCAGTTCAGCCAGGTTGAGCGCGCCATCCAGCGGCTGGGCGGTCAGCATGGTGTCGACGAACAAGCGATAACCCCGCGGCGTCGGAATGCGCCCCGCCGAGGTATGCGGGCTGGCAATAAACCCCATTTCCTCCAGATCCGACATCACATTGCGGATGGTGGCAGGGGACAGATCGAGCCCGGAGTACTTCGACAAGGTCCGTGAGCCCACGGGTTGTCCCTCGGCGATATAGCGCTCGATCAGGGTTTTGAGAAGCGTTTTTGCACGTTCATCCATGATGTTCCCGATTTTACGCAAGTTTACCCCGTTCGGGCGGCTCATCCGTGTTCCGGCCCGGCCGCAGGTGCCCATCTGCTGACAATGGTCGCGGCGGTATGGTCTAATCCCGGCATGTCTTCGCTCCCCACGCCCGGCGCCGCGCGCGCGCCCTTTCGCACCGTCGCCCTGATCGGCAGGTACGCCACCGCCGGCATCGAGGGCCCGCTGGAGGATCTGGCCGCCTGCATCCTCAGGAACGGCCAGGATGTGGTGTTCGAGCGCGAAACCGCGATGGCTACCGGGCTGACCGACTATCCGGCGCTGGCGCCGGACGAGATCGGCAAGCATGCGGATGTGGCGGTGGTGCTCGGCGGCGACGGTACCTTGCTGGGCCTGGCGCGCCAGCTGGCCGGCTACCCGGTGCCGCTGATCGGCGTGAACCACGGGCGCCTCGGCTTCATGACCGACATCCCGTTGCAAGACGTGCATTCGGTGCTGCCCGACATGCTTGCGGGCCGCTACGAGTCGGAGACCCGCATGCTGCTGGAGTCGCAGGTGGTACGCGACGACGGCGTGATCTTTTCCGCGCTGGCCTTCAATGACGTCGTGGTCAACCGTTCCGGCATCTCCGGCATGGTCGAACTGGCCGTCTCCGTGGACGGCCACTTCATGTACAACCAGCGTTCGGACGGCCTGATCGTCTCGACGCCGACCGGCTCGACCGCCTATGCGCTGTCGGCGGGCGGCCCGATCCTGCACCCCACCCTGTCGGGGCTGGTGCTGGTGCCGATTGCCCCGCATGCGCTGTCCAACCGCCCGATCGTCCTGCCGCATGACGCCGAAGTCTCGATCGAGGTGGCCACGGCGCGCGACGCGAGCGTCAACTTCGACATGCAGTCACTGACCTCGCTGCTGCCGGGCGACCGCATTGTGGTTCGCCGGTCGGCCAAGACCGTCAACCTGCTGCATCCGATCGGCTACAACTATTACGCCACGCTGCGCAAGAAGCTGCACTGGCACGAGTACCCGAGCGAAGACAACCGGCTCTGAGCCGCGCCGATCCTGACCGATCYGGCCCAGATCCGCCGCCCCCAAACCGAATCCGCCCCTGACCCCGACCCGTCGCCCACGATGCTGCGCAGCCTGTCCATCCGCGATTTCGTCATCGTCGATACGCTCGACCTCGACTTCTCCCCGGGCTTCACCGTCTTCACCGGCGAGACCGGTGCCGGCAAGTCGATCCTGATCGATGCGCTGGCCCTGGTGCTGGGTGAGCGCGCCGACGCCGGCGTGGTCCGCGAAGGCGCCGCCCGGACCAGCATCAGCGCCACCTTCGCCACCCCCGCCGGGCTCGATGACTGGTTGGCCGAACACGACCTCACCGGCGACGATGGCACCGTGCTGCTGCGCCGGACCGTCGACGCCGGCGGGCGCAGCAAGGCCTTTATCAATGGCGCCGCCGCCACGCTGGGCCAGTTGCGCGACATCGGCGACCGCCTGGTCGATATCCACGGCCAGCATGCCCACCAGTTGCTGCTGCGCCCGGACGCCCAGCGCCTGCTGCTGGACGCCCATGCCGGCCTTACCGCCCAGGCGGGCGCCGTAGCCGAGGCCTGGCGCTCGTGGCGTGCCTGCGTGCGCCAGCGCGAAACCATCGAGCACCGCTCGCGCGAGATGCAGCTTGAGCGCGAACGGCTCGAATGGCAGGTCGGCGAACTCGAGAAGCTGGCGCCGCAACCTGGCGAGTGGGAAGACATCCAGGCCGAATACAACCGGCTGTCGCACGCCGCGGGGCTGATCGAGGGCAGCCGCGCCGCGCTGGAAGCGCTGTCCGAGGCCGATGGCTCGGTACTGTCGGCACTCAACAGCGTGGTACAGCGCCTGCGCCAGCTGGCGGGCGTCGATCCCGGCCTGGGCGACGTGCTGGCGGCGCTGGACCCGGCCCTGGTGCAGGTCGAGGAGGCCGCTCACTCGCTCAACCGCTATGTCGACCGGCTCGATCTCGACCCCGAACGCCTTCAACTGGTGGAAGCGCGCATGCAGGCTCTGCACACCACCGCGCGCAAGTACCGGCTGCCGCCTGAGCAACTGCCCGACGAACTGATGGCCCGCCGCCAGCAGCTCGACGACCTCCAGTCCGCCCAGGACCTGAACAAGGCGATGGCGCGCGAGGCCGCGGCCCGAGCCGCTTACCTGACCATCGCCCAGCACCTAGGCGCCGCCCGCAAGGTGGCGGCCGAAAGCCTGTCGGCCGCCGTCACGGACGCCATGCAAGGCCTGTCCATGGCGGGCGGCAGTTTCGCGGTGGCGCTGCACCCGCTCGACGAAGGGCAAAGCCACGGCCTGGAACAAGTCGAATTCCTGGTGGCCGGCCATGCCGGCGTCAGCGCGCGTCCCCTCGCCAAGGTGGCCTCGGGCGGCGAACTTGCCCGTATCAGCCTGGCGATCTCCGTCATTACCAGCGAGGCCGCGCCTACCCCGACCCTGATCTTCGACGAGGTCGATACAGGCATCGGCGGCGCGGTGGCCGAAGTGGTAGGCCGCCGGCTGCAGGAGCTTGGCCGCGCCCGCCAGGTGCTGTGCGTGACCCACCTGCCGCAAGTCGCCGCCCAGGCCGGCGCCCACCTGCTGGTCAGCAAGGAGACCAGCCAGCCCGAAGGCAAGGGCTCGGTCACCCGCTCGCGCATCCGCGCCCTCGACCCGGCCGGCCGCGTGGTCGAGACCGCCCGCATGCTGGGCGGCACCACCGTGACCGCCACCACCGTGCAGCACGCCGAGGAAATGCTCGCGCAAGGCATGCGCGGCGCCGCCGGCACGGCCCGGGAAACGCGCCGTTCGCGCCGGAGCGCAAGCTGATCGCCCGCGTCCCGCACCGGCCCAGTAACCATCCAGGAGCTTTCCCATGTCAACCGGCAAACTGCCGCACTCCCGCTCAATGGCTCGCCCGCTGCGGATCACCGCCGCCTGCGGCCTGCTGGCACTGCTCGCACTCACCGCTTGCCAGGCGCAGCAGCGCCCCTATGCGCCGGCCGGCAGTATCAGCGCCGACCGCGCCGTGGGCGACATCATGGTGCGCTTCAGCGCGCCGCCGGTGACCGGCTCCGAAGAGGCCGGCCGCCTGCTGGAGTCGATTTCCGGGCCGATCCGTTTCGTCGTCAAGCGGCCGATGTCGGGCGGCGTCTGGCTGGTCACTGCCATTTCGCAATCCGGTGATGCTACGATGGAACAGGCCGTGGCCACGCTGCGAGCCGCTCCCCGCATCGAGCTGGCCGAACCGGACCGGGTGCTCAAGCCGAATCGCACCATGCCCATGGGACGCGACATGCCGCCGGGCTGAAGCCGGCGTGCCCGCACTGCGGGCATGGCGGGACGGGCAGGCTCTGTAGTCGGTTTCCCTGACTTGAACGTTGTAGGTTGAATGCTGTAACCGTGGTTCCCGGCGCGATCGCGCTCTTGCAGATTCCGGGGCGCTCCGCACGGAAAGCCCCACCGCGGTCAGTCCGACGCGGGCCTAACGGGAGATGGCAGACATGCAGCAACAGCTTCAGTACCGGTCATGCTGCACAAGACGCATAGCGCGCCACGGCGCCCTGCTGCTGGCGCTGGGCGCCGCCCTCTGGCTGGGGGCACCGGCAGCCGCCAGCGCGGGGCCCGACCCCGCCGCGCGCCCGGCGCCGCGCTATAGCGGCAACTTCATCGTACGCTGGCGCGACGGCAGCAGCGCTGCCGCCAGCGGCCAGCCCGACCGCATGCTGAGCGTTCACCAGAACACCGGCGTGGCGCTCGCGGTCAAGCGCCAGATGGGCGGCAGCCTGCAATTGCTGAGCGTCTCCGGCAGCGATGCCGCCGACCCCGAGGCCACCGCCGCCCGGCTGCGCCAGGATCCCCGCATCGCGGAGGTGGTGCCGGACCGCTGGCTGCACCTGCATGACACGGCACCCAACGATCCCGAATTCGCGCTCAACCAGCCCTACCTCGGCACGCCCGCGCAAGTGGTGGGCGGCGTCAACCTGCCGCCGGCATGGGACCGCACCCGCGGCAGCAGCAGCCTCGTGATCGCGGTGCTCGATACCGGCTACCTGCCGCATCCGGACCTGGCCGCGCGCATCGTGCCTGGCTATGACTTCATTACCGACACCAGCATCGCCAATGACGGCGACGGGCGCGACACCGATGCTACCGATGCTGGCGACGGCGTGCCGAGCGGATTCACCTGTCCCGGCACATCGGCGCCAACCACCACTGCCACCAACAATAGCTGGCACGGCACCCGCGTGGCGGGGACGCTGGGAGCGCTGACCAACAACGGGGTGAATATCGCCGGCGTGGACTGGAACGCACGCATCCAGCCGGTGCGCGTATCCGGCCGCTGCGGCGCGTTGCTGTCCGACACCGTGGATGGCATGCGGTGGGCCGGCGGCCTCGCCGTGCCCAATGCTCCGGCCAACCCCACCCCCGCGCGCGTGATCAACGTGAGCCTGGGCGGCGGCACCTGCTCCAGCATCGAGCAGCAGGCCGTGAACGACCTCGCTGCCAACGGCGTGATCGTGGTTGCCGCCACCGGCAACAGCGCCAGTGCGGTCGAGGCGCCTGCCGACTGCAGTGGCGTGGTGGCCGTCACGGCCCACGCCAACGACGGCGAGAACGCCGGCTATGCCAATGTGGGACCGCAAGTCTCGCTGAGCGCGCCCGGCGGTGGCTGCGGCAATTCCAAGGTCGTGCAGGGCAGCAACGGCAGTACGTGTTCGGTGGCGAATTCCTTCATCCGCACCCTCTCCAATGACGGCACCACGTCGCTTGGCAATTACACGGTCACCAGTTCCCAGGGCACGAGCTTTGCCACGCCGCTGGTGTCGGGCGTGGCTGCGCTGATGCTCGCGGCCAATCCGGCGCTGACACCCGCCCAGCTGCTTGCCACCCTGAAGAGTTCCGCGCGCCCCCACCCTGCAGGCACGTTTTGCACGACCACCACGGGTACCGGCAAATGTGGTGCAGGCCTGCTCGATGCCAACGCCGCCGTCATCGCCGCAACGCAGGTGGCCCAGCCGCCTCCACCCAGCCCGCCCAGTACGCCCAGTACGCCTGGCACATCCTCCGGCGGCGGTGGCGGTGGCGGCGGTGCGCTGTCGTGGCCGCTCGCGCTGGGCCTGTGCGTACTTGGCTTGCTGCTGAGCTGGTCCGGACGGCGCCGGCTACCGGCGAAACCGCGCTAAGCGAATGACGCTGTGCCGAGGCCGGGTATCCTGCCTCGGCATGCCTATGCGGCTGACTGGCCGCGACGGCGTTGCCACCACTCCTGCGCTAGCCAAAGCGCCAGGCCGGCCACCGTGCCGGCCGCGTGCGAGATACGCACCACCCCGAAGCCCCACTGCGCGTCGAATACCACCGGCGCGAGCCACGACTGCTCTAGCCAGGTCTTGACCAGCACGCCCAGGCAAAGCACCACCCCAAGCACGCGCGACACGCCGCTGCCAACCAGCAGGCGCAGACCACCCCAAAGGGCCAACCCGTGCAGCGCGCCCGACAATCCGCCATACCAGCCTACCGAGGGAACCCGGCACAGCGCCATTTGCACCGCTATGCCGCAGGCAACCAGCACCGCCAGCATCGCGCCGGCGCGCGCCTCGCGCCCGACCAGCAGCATCAGGCCCACGGCAGCCAGCAGATCGGCCAGCCAGTGCTGCCAGCCGAGGTGGACCCACATCGCCGTAAACAGGCGCCACCACTGGCCGGCCGCGCCGTGGCCCATGACCGCGTCGCGCAGATAGAGTCCCTGCGCATGCAGCCACGGTACAAAGGTAAAGGCGGCGCTCAGGACGGCAGTCGCCGCCAGCGCGGCCAGCAAAGCCGGCCAGCGCGCGGCGCCGGCCACGGGCGGATTCATTTTCCGGGCTCCGCCGGCTCGCCGAACACCGCCTGCCAGAGCGCGCGGACTTGCGCCGCCTGCGGCGCCACGGCGGCCGGCGCAACACGCGCGTGAACCTGGCCATCCAGGCGCAACTGGTGCTGGCGCGCGCGGAATACGCGATACGCGTCGCCCACTTCGCGCGCCAGCGTGGCATCGATCAGGCCAAGCTCGCCGGCGGTGCGCAGCAGCGCAATATTGCCGGCATTGCGCGTCAGCGCGGGATGGTCGTGGCTGTGCAATAGCACGAGGTATTGCACCGTGAACTCAATGTCGACCATCCCGCCACGGTCGTGCTTGAGGTCGAACAGACCGCTTGGGTTGGGATGTCCCTCGGACACCTTGTGGCGCATGGCGGTGATCTCGCCGCGCAGCGTGGCGGCATCGCGCGGCTGGCGCAGGATCTCGTCGCGCAGGCTTTCGAAGTGCGCGCCGATCACCGGGTCTCCCGCGCAAAAACGTGCGCGCGTGAGGGCCTGGTGCTCCCACACCCAGGCCGTGTTGTCGCCCTCGCGCTGCTGGTAGCGGCGGAAGCCCTCGAAACTGGTCACCAGCAGCCCCGCCTCGCCATTGGGGCGCAAGCGCGTGTCGACGTCGAACAGCGTGCCGGCAGCGGTATGGCTGGTCAGCCAGGTGATCAGCCGGCGCGCGTAGGCGGCATAGACCTCGGGCGCGCGTTCGTGTTCGTCTTCGTAGAGGAAGATGATGTCGAGGTCCGAGGCATAGCCCAGTTCCTTGCCGCCCAGCTTGCCGTAGGCGATCACGGCAAAGCGCGGCTGCTCGGCATGCCGCGTGGCAAGCTGGCGCCAGACGGCCCGCAAGGTCACGTCGAGCATGGCATCGGCCAGGTCCGACAGACGGTCGGCGATCTGCTCCACCGTCAGCATGCCTTGCAGGTCTTGCAGCAGGATGCGGAAGGTCTCGGCATGATGCTCGCGGCGCAGGATGTCCATCTGCGCTTCGATCTGTCCGTCGGCCGCATCGAGGCGCGCGGCCAGGCGGCTGCGGAATCCGTTCCAGTCGGGCGCGCCGGCCAGCGCATCGCTGTCGAGCAGCTCGTCGAGCAGCTGCGGATGACGCGTGAGATAGGCTGCCGCCCAGCTCGATGCGTGCAGCGTGTCGGCCACGCGCGCCATCGCCTGCGGGTATTCCGACAGCAGCGACAGGTAAGACGCGCGGCGGCTGATGGCATCGAGAAAGTCGACAAAGCGCGCGATGGTGCGGTCGGCGTCGTCCTGGCGCGAAGCCAGGTCGAGCGCGCGGTTGACCAGCAGGTCGAAGCGCACCCGGCTCTGCTCCGACAACGCCCGGTAGCGCAGCGAAGCGCCAATGGCGCGCAAGCGGTCGAGCAACGCGTTGCAATCCTGAAAGCCGGCACCCGCCAGGCGCTCGCATGGCGGTTCGTCCTGCTCTTCCTGTATCAACGCCGGCCACAGCGCCTCGCAAGGCGCGTGGGCTTCATCGGGATCGGAGAAGGTGGCTTCGAACTGCTGCGCCACCGGATCCTGTAGCGACGAAAGCCGTTCCAGCAAAGCCGGCCAGTCGGCGCAGCCCATCATGCGTGCCACGGCCAGTTGCTCATCCGCGGCGGTGGGCAGGTGGTGGGTCTGGGCATCGTCGCGATACTGCAGGCGGTGCTCGAGCTGGCGCAGGAAGCGGTAGGCATCGGCCAGTTGCTCGGCCTGGCCGGCAGGCAGCAAGCCATGTTCCACCGCCACCGCCAGGACTTCCAGGGTGGGCCGGATGCGCAGCGCCGGGTCCTGCCCGCCGCGGATCAGCTGGAAGACCTGGGCCATGAACTCGATCTCGCGGATACCGCCGCGGCCCAGCTTGATATTGAAGGCACGCTGGTTCACGCGCTGCCCGCCGCCGGGCGCCGCCAGTCCGCCGCTGCGCTTGGCGGCCTCGGCGCGGATCTGCGCGTGCAGCGAGCGGATCGCGGCAATCACGCCGTAATCGAGGTAGCGGCGAAACACGAAGGGCGTGGTGAGGCTAGACAGCTGCGCCGCGGTGCGCTGCGCATGCGGCGTGTCCAGCGCCGACACCACCCGGCCCTTGATCCACGCGTAACGCTCCCATTCGCGCCCCTGCACCATCAGGTACTGCTCCAGCATGCCGAGGCTGCACGCCAGTGGCCCGGCGTCGCCGTTGGGGCGCAGGCGCATGTCGACGCGGAACACGTAGCCATCGGCAGTCACGTCGGCCAGCAGGTTGATCAGGCGGCGTCCCAGGCGGATGAAGTACTCGTGGTTGGACAGGCTGCGCTGGCCGCCGCGCGTATCGCCGTCTTCGTCGTACAGGAAGATCAGGTCGATGTCGGACGACACATTGAGTTCGCGGCCGCCGAGCTTGCCCATGCCGACCACCACCAGTTCCTGGACCTCGCCGCTGCTTTCCCCGACAGGCCGGCCGTAGGTCGGCGCCAGGTCCGCTTCCAGCATGGCCAGGCCATACTGGACGCCCAGTTCGGCCAGGTCCGTCATCGCGCCAGTGACCTCGCCCAGAGGCGCCAGGCCGCGCAGGTCGCGCTCGATCACCACGCACATCACTTCGGCGCGCAAGCGGCGCAACGCGCGCTTGATGGCCTCCTCGACATCGGCCGACGGCTCATGCAGGGCCTTCAGCCGCGCCTCCATCCAGGCCCGCGTCAGCGGCTGCTCGCGCGCGCGCGCAACGATTCCGGCAAGCTCCGGGCGGGCTTGCACCATACGGCGGGTGTAATGCGAATAGGCGGGCGAGTACAATGCCATGCCGGCGCAATCGACCGGCACGAGTTCCGTGGCGGCCACTGTCGCGTACAGGCCCGTGGCCATGTCGGCCACCGCTTGCCTGGCAGCGCTGGAAGTGTTGCCGGAAGCATGTTCGCCGGCAGCGCCGGCCTCGGTAGCGGCGGGATTGGGCGCAGCCGTGGAACTCGTCGGATCAGTGGAAGTCATTCCTGTTACTTGGAAGCGCGTGAGCCGGCACTGTGCCGGCCCGCGCGTTATGCACGGCCGGTCAGGCACCGAATTGGAGAGCGCCTAGTATTGTCGGATAATCTGCGCATGTCCAGCCGCGCCACCCCACCCGCCGAGCCCGGCCCCACCACCGGCGGCACGCCGGCGCTCGACGGGGCCGCCGGTGCAGGCTCTACTCCTTTGCAACTTTCCAGGCGGAGCCCGCTGGCATTGGCGCGCGCGCTCGGCCGTGTCCTGCTCGCAGCCTTGCGCCATCCCATGTGGCGCGGCCTTGGCCGCGTCTTGATACGACTGGCCCTGTCGCTGCTGGTGGTCGCCATGCTGGCCGGCCTGCTGATCCGCTTCGTGCTCTGGCCCGAGGCCTCGGCGGCCCGCACCTGGCTGGAACAGCGCGGCTCGGTGGCGCTGGCGGCCCATTTGAGCATCGGCCAGCTGGACACGTACTGGGACGGCTGGCACCCTGCCTTCCATGCCCGCGACGTCAAGGCGGTCGATGGCGAACAGCGTGTGCTGCTGGCGGCCGGCACGCTCGACGGCAAGTTGTCATGGCGATCGCTGTTAAGCATGGACGTGCTGTTCCAGCGAATCTCCGCCAGCCATACCGACCTGCTGGTACGGCGTTCCGCCGACGGCAAACTCCAGGTAGCCGGGCTGGCCGTGGACACTACCGGCGCCCAGCCGCAAGACAACCGGCTGTTCGACTGGCTGCTGTCCCAGGGCAAGGTCGAACTCACCGACGGCAAGCTCCGCTGGCTCGACGAAAAGAACCACCTGCCCCAACTCGACGTCGGCAATATCCAGCTCAGCGTGCAGCGCCTGGGTTCGCGCCACCTCTTCAAACTGGAAGCGCAGTCGGCGACGCTCGCGCCCCGCCCCCTCGTGGTGCAGGCGGATTTTCGCCATGACTACCTGCATCGCACCGGCGACTGGCGCAATTGGCACGGGCAGGCCAGCTGGGACCTCGGCCGGCTTGAGCTGCCGGTACTGCAACGCTACACGGCGATCTTCGAGCGGGTCGCGCGCGGCACCTTCAGCACCGACGGCACGATCGAATTCCGCGGCGGCCAAGTCACCCGCAGCCAGGCGAGGCTGCGCGCCAATGGCGTGGACCTGAAACTGGCCGGCGCGCCCGAACCACTCAAGCTGGCCAGCGCCCAGGCCTTCGTCCTGCACCGCGCCGGCCGCGACCGCGACAACATCCTCACCATCGACACCCTGCTGTGGCAGCCCGAACCCGCCGAGGGTCCGGCCGTGCCGCAGGCACGGCAAGACCAGCCTGCCTCGGCGGCGTCGGCCGCCGCAGCCGAGGCAAGCGCCGCCGCCAGCGTGGCGAGCGGAGAAAGCGCCTGGCGCGAAGGCATGCGCAAGGTGGTGGTGGGCTGGGCCACCGACAACAAAGGCCAGTTGCGCAAGTTCACGCTGAAGGCGCCCACGTTCGACCTGAACACCGTGCGCGCGCTGGCCACCTCTCTGCCG
Organism: Cupriavidus sp. 01L45; assembly: GCF_056399885.1. Taxonomy (NCBI): domain Bacteria; kingdom Pseudomonadati; phylum Pseudomonadota; class Betaproteobacteria; order Burkholderiales; family Burkholderiaceae; genus Cupriavidus; species Cupriavidus sp. 01L45. The sequence goes on from NZ_JBFTSG010000015.1 coordinate 26,631, forward strand.
CTCGACACCGCCTTGTCGCGCCAGCTGCGCGCGCTCCAGCCCTCCGGCCATATCGACAACCTGGATGTGAACTGGACCCGCGATCGCCAGGGCATACTCAGCCGCCGCGACGGCCAGCGCCACTTCAACGTGCAGGGCACGCTGCGCAACGTCTCGGTGCTGAGCCAGCCCGCAAACCCGCCGGCGGGTGCCAGCGGCAAGCCCCACCTGGGCGTGCCAGGATTTGCGCGGCTCTCCGGCAGCTTCAGTTTCGACGAGAGGCAGGGAAGCGCCCGCTTCGAAGGCAGCAATGCCGCCCTGGTGTTCCCCGGCATGTTCGACGAGCCACGCCTGCCCTTCGACCAGATCAGCGGCGAAGTGCGCTGGACCAACGACAACGGCAAGCTGGCGGTGCGCACCGACGGCGTGCAGTTTGCCAACGCGGATACCGCAGGCAGCGTGCGTGGTACCTGGCATGCCGGCGGCGACGGGCACGGCGGCATTGCCGATCTCACTGGCGAACTGGTGCGCGCCCAGGTCAACCGGGTGCCGCGCTACCTGCCCACAGGCATCCCCGCCGCGACACGCCAGTACCTGGCCGGCGCCCTGGTGACAGGCGAAGCCAGCGACGTCCAGTTCCTGCTCAAGGGCGACCTGGAACACTTCCCCTTCCACAGCCCGCACGAAGGCGCCGGCGACTTCCGGGTCGAGGTGCCGATCCAGCATGTCAGCTACCAGATCGCGCCCCACCTGAGCGCGGCGCCGGGCAGCGCCGCCAGCGCCAGCAACGGCGGCAAGGCGTGGCCGAACTTCACCGACATCAGCGGGCGCTTGCTGTTCGAACGCGGCGGACTGTCCTTCGTGGCGCAGCGTGCCGGCGTGCAAGGCGTTGCCGGCGTCACGCTGCAGGATGTCAATGGCCGCATCGCCGACCTGGCGGATCACGGCCGCCTGGTGCTGGACGGCAGCGCCAGCGGAGCGATGACGGGCTTCCTGCGCTTCGTGGCCGCCAGCCCGGTACGCGACTGGACCGGCCAGGTGACCAGCGACATGCGCGCCCAGGGCAATGGCGAGCTGCGCCTCAAGCTGGATCTTCCCCTCACCGCGGCGCAGGACGCCAAGGTCGATGGCCAGTTCCGGCTACCGGGCAACGATGTGGTGCTCACCCCGCAATTGCCCGTGCTGGCGGGCACCACCGGCGTCGTCGCCTTCAACGAGCACGGCTTCCAGCTCAACGATCTGCGCGCCCGTTTCCTCGGCGGCGAGATTCGCGCCAGCGGCGGCAGCCAGGCGGACGGCACGGTACGCGTCAATGCCGGCGGCAATGCCAGCGCCCAGGGCATGCGCGAGGCGCTCACCGGCTCGCCGATGGCCGGCCTGGCGCAGAAACTGGAAGGCAGTACCGCCTATAGCGCGGTGATCGGAGTGCGCGAGCATCAGCCGCAGATCACGGTCACTTCGGAATTGACCGGCCTGGCGGTGGGCATGCCTGCCCCGCTGGCCAAGAGCGCCAGCCAGGCCCTGCCCTTGCGCTTTGAGCTCCGGCCCGCCGCGGCCCGCGCCGGCAGCGAGGAGATGCTCGTGCAGTACGGCAACGTGCTCAATGCGCGCTATGTGCTGCGCCGCAACGCCGATGGCATGGAAGTGCAATCCGGCGGCATCGGCGTCGAACAGCCGGCGCCGCAACCGGCCAGCGGCGTCGTGGCGGCGCTGACCGCCGGCCGCTTCGACCTCGACGCCTGGCATGGCCTGCTCACGGATAGCGGCAAGGCCGGCGCCGGCGCCGGCGCGGTTACCGTGCCCTCCGCGTTCATGCCGGAGAAGTTCTCCGCGCGGGTGCGCGCGCTGCAGGCCTATGGCCGGCAACTCGACGATGTCGTGCTGGAGGCCAGCCGCGAGAGCGCCGGCTGGACCGTTCAGATCGATTCTCGCCAGATCGCGGGCAACCTGCGCTGGCGTAGCGATGCAGCCACGCCGGCAGGGGCGCTGACGCTGCGTCTTTCGCGCCTGAATATCCCCGACACCACCGATGCGGGCAACGTTGCCGAGACGCTGGCCGACAATACGAGCGAGTTGCCAGCGATTGACCTGGTGGCCGATCGCTTCGAACTGCACGGCCGCGATTTCGGCAAGCTGGAGGTCAAGGCGCACTCCGGCGATAGCGGCGGCGAGCCGGCATGGACGCTGGAGCGCCTTGTCATCGAACAACCCGGCGCCACCTTCACCGGCAGCGGCAGCTGGCGCATGCCGCGCCGGCTGCGCGAAGGGGCCGATGCGGAGCGCCGCACGCGGCTCGATTTCAAGCTCGATGTCCGCAACGGCGGCCAGGTGCTTGAACGCATGGGCCTGCCGCACATCCTGGCCGACAGCCACGGCACCTTCGAGGGCCGGGTGGCGTGGCGCGGCTCGCCGATGTCAATCGACTACCCCACCTTGTCGGGCCAGATGAAGCTCAAGCTGGAGAATGGCCAGATCCTCAGCGTGGATCCGGGCGCGGCCAAGCTGCTGGGCGTGCTCAGCCTGCAGGGCCTGATGCGGCTGGCCACCTTCGACTTCCGCGGCGTGGCGGGCCAGGGCATGGTGTTCGACGAGATCACGGGCACCGGTACTATCGAGAGCGGCGTGGCCAGCACCAAGGACTTCGCGCTCAAGGGCGCGCAACTGCGGGCCTCGATGGCGGGCAGCGCGAATATCCCGCGCGAGACGCAGGACCTCGATGTGACGGTGGTGCCGCGTATCAACGCCACGTCCGCCTCGGTGGCAGCAGCCTTTATCAATCCGGCGCTGGGCATCGGCACGCTGGCTGCCCAGTTGATGTTCGCCGATGAATTCTCCAAGGCCTTTAGCCGCCGGTACCGCATCAGCGGCGGCTGGGCGAACCCGCAGATTACCAAAGTGGGGGAGAATAGGGCCGACACGCCCCCTGTGCAGGGCCCGTCGAATCGCGTCTACCCGGCACCATGACCGACCCGTTTGCATGAACGGCCAAGGCCCGGGTCCAAAGCGATCGCCGATGCCCGGCAAGTCCGGCTGCGCCGCCGCCAGGATCTGGCCGAGCCGCACGGATGGGGCGGATTCGCTCCCCTGCAGCCGCCGCCAGCCAAGGAAACCGCTTCATGACCGCAACCGCCTCCGCCCAAGCCGCCAGCGCGGCACCATTTCGCGTCGCTGCGATCCAGACAGTCAGCGGTGTCTCGCCCGAGGCCAACCTGGCCCGCGCCGAAGCGCTGATCGCGCAAGCGGCGCAGGGCGGCGCCGAACTGGTGCTGCTGCCGGAGTACTTCTGCATGATGGGACTGCGCGAAAGCGACAAGGTCGCCATCCGCGAGCGCGACGGTGACGGTCCGATCCAGGCCTTCCTGGCCGGCGCCGCTCGCCGCCACCGCATCTGGCTGGTAGGCGGCACCTTGCCCTTGTGGTGCGAGGACGAGGCACGCGTCTACAACACCTCGCTCGCCTACGACCCGCGCGGCGAACGCGTGGCGCGCTACGACAAGATTCACCTGTTCGGCTTTACGCGGGGCACCGAAAGCTACGACGAATCTCGTACCATCCTGGCCGGCAATACCCCGGCCAGCTTCGAGGCGCCCTGTGGCCGCGTCGCCATGTCGGTCTGCTACGACCTGCGCTTCCCGGAACTCTATCGCCAGCTCGCCGCCGCTGGCGGCGGCACCAGCTTGATTTTGATGCCGGCCGCCTTCACCTACACCACCGGCCAGGCGCACTGGGAAATCCTGCTGCGTGCCCGCGCCATTGAAAACCAGTGCTATGTGCTGGCCGCGGCACAGGGCGGGAAGCACGAGAACGGCCGCCGCACCTGGGGCCACTCCATGCTGATCGATCCCTGGGGCGAGGTGATGGCGGTGCTGCCGGAAGGCGAAGGCGTGGTGAGCGGACTGATCGATCCCGCGCGCCTGGACGAAGTGAGGCAGAACCTGCCTGCGCTGCGCCATCGGGTGCTGTAGGATGTACAACCAGACAAGGCCGGCTMCCCGGAGCCGCCAACATCCCCAGATTTCCACGCGGCGGCGCCTTGGCGCCGCCGCGGCACGACGATAAAGGACAACCATGAACGCCGGCGACCTCGGAATCCGCAACCTCGCCACCGCCCAGCAATTGCTGCTGGCTCCCTACGGCCTCGACGAAGTGAAGCTGCAGCGCGTGCTGGCGGACATCTTCACCCATAAGGTCGACTACGCCGACCTGTACTTCCAGTACACCCGCAACGAAGCGTGGAGCCTGGAAGAAGGCATCGTCAAATCGGGCAGCTTCAGCATCGACCAGGGCGTCGGCGTACGCGCCGTGTCCGGCGACAAGACGGCCTTCGCCTACTCCGACGACATCAGCCTCGACGCCCTGCTGAAGGCCGGGGCCGCGACCCGCACCATCGGCCGCGCCGGCAGCGGCCGCGTCAAGGTGGCGGGCAAGATGGCCTCCCAGGGCGGGCGCAACCTGTACTCGCCCAACGACCCGCTCGATTCGATGGAAGCCGCCGACAAGGTAGCGCTGCTCGAACGCGTGGAACGCATGGCGCGCGCCAAGGATCCGCGCGTGGTGCAGGTCATGGCGGGTCTGGCCGGAGAGTACGACGTGGTCCTGGTGGCGCGCAGCGACGGCGTCATCGCCGCCGACGTGCGGCCGCTGGTGCGGGTCTCCGTCACGGTGATCGCCGAGCAGAACGGGCGCCGCGAGATCGGCTCCTCCGGTGGTGGCGGCCGCTATGCCTACGGATATTTCAGCGACGAACTGCTGCAGAAGTATGTGGATGAAGCGGTGGCCTCGGCCCTGGTCAATCTCGAGGCACGCCCGACTCCCGCCGGCGCCATGACGGTCGTGCTCGGCCCGGGCTGGCCCGGCGTGCTGCTGCACGAAGCCATCGGCCACGGGCTGGAAGGCGACTTCAACCGCAAGGGCTCGTCGGCCTTCGCCGGCCGCATGGGCGAGCGGGTGGCGGCCAAGGGCGTGACCGTGGTGGACGACGGCACGCTGGCCAACCGCCGCGGCTCGCTCAACCTCGACGACGAGGGCAACCCCACCCAGTGCACCACGCTGATCGAGGACGGCATCCTCAAGGGCTATATGCAGGACACGCTCAACGCGCGCCTGATGAAGATGCCGGTGACTGGCAACGCGCGCCGCGAAAGCTACGCCGCGCTGCCGATGCCGCGCATGACCAACACCTATATGCTCAACGGCAACCGGGATCCGCAGGAGATCATCGCCAGCGTCAAGCGCGGCCTCTACGCGGTCAACTTCGGCGGTGGCCAGGTCGACATCACCAACGGCAAGTTTGTCTTCTCCGCCAGCGAGGCCTACCTGATCGAGGATGGCAAGATCACCGCGCCGGTCAAGGGCGCCACGCTGGTCGGCAACGGTCCGGAATCGCTCAAGGACGTCACCATGATCGGCAACGACATGCGCCTGGACTCGGGCGTGGGCGTATGCGGCAAGGAAGGCCAGAGCGTGCCGGTGGGCGTGGGCCAGCCGACACTGCGCATCGAAAACATGACGGTGGGCGGCACCGCCTGAGGCCAGGCTTGGCGCCGGGCGCGGCCGCTCTTCCCTTCAGGGCCGCGCCTCGTAGATCAGATTGAACGGCGTTTGCGCCGCCCGGCGGAAGCGCGAAAAACCGCCCTGCTGCACCACCGAGCGCATGCGCGCCTCGCCCGACTGGGCGCCCAGGCACAGGCCCACCTCCTGCGAACGCGACGCCGGCGTGCAGATGAAGGTCGAGGCAGAGTAGTACACCCGCCCGACCGGATTCAGGTTCTCCTCCAGCCGGTCATTGGCGAAAGGCTCGACGATCATCCAGGTGCCGTCCGGGCGCAAGGTCTCGCGCACGTGGGCGGCCGCGCCAACCGGATCTCCCATATCGTGCAGGCAATCGAACACGGCCACGAGGTCGTAGTCCTTGCCGCCATACTCCTTGGCTTTTGCCACCTCGAAATGCACCCGATCACGCAGGCCGGCGCGCGCCGCCGCCTCGGTGGCGAAGCGGATCGATGGCTCGTGGTAGTCGAAGCCGTGGAATTCCGATGCGGGATAAGCCTGGGCCATGATGATGGTGGAGGCGCCATGCCCGCAGCCCACGTCGGCCACGCGCGCGCCCGCCTGCAGCCTGGCCTGCACCCCTTCGAGCGCCGGAATCCACTCCGAAGTCAGGTGCGCGGCATAGCCCGGCCGGAAGAAACGTTCCGTGCCGTGGAACAGCGACGGATCGTGCTCATGCCAGCCAAGTCCGCGCCCGTTGCGAAAGGCATCCACCATCTTGGGGATCGCCTTGAACTGTGCCACCGCGATCTGGAAGGCGCCCGGAATAAAGGCGGGACTGCCCTCCTGGGCCAGCGCGAATGCCTGCTCCTCCGTCAGGCTGAACATCTCGCTCGCCGCGTCATAGGCGACATAGCCGCTGGCCGCCTGCGCGGACAGCCACTCACGCAGATAGCGTTCATCCGTGTGCGTCTTCTCGGCCAGCACCTGTACGGTCATCGGCTTCTCGGCCAGGGCCTTGTAAAGCCCCAGCGCATCGCCCAGCACGATGGTCGCGGCATGCATGACCGCCCCCAAATCCTGGACGAACTGATCCATGAAGGCCTTCAGCCTCCCTTCGTCGATCGGCATGGTGTTTTACTCCTCCCAAATGGCCCCGCCCGTGCCGGACAAGCCTGGCACGCCACGTTCGCCTGTCTTCCCCCGGGCAAACCTGTGCAGGGGCCGCCACCGCGCCGCTGCGCGCGCCGGCTGCGCCTATACTGGCCTCATCCATGTTGGTTCACACACGGGAGCGCGCCAATACGCAGCATTGCGTACCGCCGCGCTGGCCCTTATCTGCCGCAATGCGTACATCGAGCCTTAGCCAGGACGTCCATGCGGTCTCCATGCTCGCCAGGCTGACCGTGCGCGAGCAGCAGGTGCTGCGCTGGCTGGCGCATGGCAAGACGGATCGCGAGATCGCCACCATGCTCGGCATCAGTGCCCGCACCGTGCAAAAGCACCTGCAGCATGTGTACGTGAAGCTGGGGGTGGAGAATCGCACTGCCGCCGTAATGCGCGGGCTGGAGCTCGATCCGGGGCCCGCCACGAGGCGGCTCGAAAATGTGCCGGGGGTACTGCCGGACGCTTGCCAAGCCCCTGAAAACGCGCTATAAAGATGCTTCGTTGCCCGATGATCAACCGCCGCAGCCCGCAGATTTGACAGGCTTGGCGCAATTTTCTGCCATCTCGTGACGCGTTGCCGCAAATAACCGACGCCAGTTGAGCCTGATCCCATCCATGTCCGCTAAGTTTTATTTTTACTTTTTTAGCGATCTCGCACCGCTGGCGGATGGAGAGGGACGATCGTAAGTGCCTCCAGAATTCAAAAAAAGCCGCCAGCGAACCTGGCGGCTTTTTTTATCCCGGCCCGCACCAAGCTCTAGCCCAGACACCCCAAACACACGACCCTACAAAATCCGGAGCCATCATGCTGAAGAACACCGACGACCTGCGCATTCGCGAACTTAAGGAATTGTTGCCGCCGGCGCACCTGATCCGCGAATTCGGCTGCTCAGAAAAGGCGTCCGACGTGATCTACGGCGCTCGCCAGGCCATGCACCGGATCCTGCACGGCATGGATGACCGCCTGATCGTCATCATCGGCCCCTGCTCCATCCACGACACCCGCGCCGCGCTCGAGTACGCCAAGCTGCTCAAGGTCCAGCGCGACCGTTTCGCCGGGGAACTGGAAGTGGTGATGCGGGTGTATTTCGAGAAGCCGCGCACCACGGTGGGCTGGAARGGGCTGATCAACGATCCGCATATGGATGGCAGTTTCAAGATCAACGATGGCCTGCGCACCGCCCGCGAACTGCTGCTGAATATCAGCGAACTGGGCGTGCCGACCGGCACCGAATACCTCGACATGATCAGCCCGCAGTACATCGCGGACCTGGTCAGCTGGGGCGCCATCGGCGCGCGCACCACCGAGAGCCAGGTGCACCGTGAACTGGCCTCCGGGCTGTCGTGCCCGGTAGGCTTCAAGAACGGCACCGATGGCAACGTCAAGATCGCGGTCGATGCGATCAAGGCTGCCTCGCAGCCCCACCATTTCCTGTCGGTGACCAAGGGCGGCCACTCCGCCATTGTCTCGACATCCGGTAACGAGGATTGCCACATCATCCTGCGCGGCGGCAAGACGCCCAACTACGATGCCGCCAGCGTGCAGGAAGCCTGCGAAGCCATCTCCAAGGCCGGCCTGGCCGCGCGCCTGATGATCGATGCCTCGCACGCCAATAGCAGCAAGAAGCACGAGAACCAGATCCCGGTCTGCGAGGACATCGGCCGCCAGATGGCAGCAGGCGACGAGCGCATCGTCGGCGTGATGGTGGAGTCGCACCTGGTAGGCGGCCGCCAGGATCACATCCAGGGTACGCCGGTGGAAGATCTCACCTATGGCCAGTCGGTCACCGATGCCTGCATCGGCTGGGATGACTCGGTGAAGGTGCTGGAAACGCTGGCCAATGCCGTGAAGGCACGGCGCCTGGCCGAGAGCACCGGCAACTGATCCGGCCCGGGACCTTGCCCGGAGCGCCCCGGCGCGCCGGGCAAGGTCCCGCCCTCGTGTCGCAAGCAAGAAAAAAGCCGCTGGACATCAGCGGCTTTCTTTCTTCGTCGCGCGGCGCGTGCCGGCGGCGGGGTGCTTACTTCTTCAGAACCAGGCCACCCGGCAGCGACTCGATGTAGACGGCGATGTCCTTCAGTTCCTCGCGCGTGAAGGGCCGCGGCTTGCCGTCCTTGCCCGTCACGCCGGGGTTGGCATTGACCTGGCCAGCCATGATGGCGTTGGAGCGCCCCACCTGCGGGTTGGTGGTGATCTGGTAGGCAACCAGGGCGTGGTACAGGTAGTCGGCGTGCTGGCCGGCCAGCTTCGGGTAATCCGGGCTGATCGGGGCGTTCATGCCGGCACCGTGGCAGGCCACGCAGTTGCCCTTCTCCACCAGCGCCTTGCCGGCGGCCAGGTCGGCAGCCGAGGCCGTGATGGCCGAGGCGCCCAGCACGAGTGCGCCGATCGCGAGCGAAAGCGTCTTAAGCGTATTCATGGATGGGTCCTCTTACTTCTGGGTGTTGTTTTGCGAGCCGGAGGTCTGCTGCGCGTAGTAGGCAGCCACGTCGGCGATGTCCTGGTCGGTCAGGGTCGCGGCAATGCCACGCATGGTCGGGTGCTTGCGGTCGCCCTTCTGGTATTCCTTCAGCGCGTTCTCGATGTATTTGGCGTTCTGGCCACCGAGCAGGGGCACCTGGTACACCTCGGGGAAGGAGGCCCGATAGCCGGGAATACCATGGCAACCAATACACATCGCGACCTTGTTTTTGGCGGCGTCCACATTGCCCTTGACTTCCTGGGCTTGCGCAGCCGTTGCGGCCGCGCCCAGCACCACCATTGTGAGGAGCTTTTTCATTGTCGTAGCTGATTGGAAGTGTTAAACCCTGCGTGACCTGCCCGACCGGTCGGAAATGGCTTCAGAATGCATCCGGCAGGATCGCATCGGCCTGCGGCCGGATGCGGCGCTGCCAGTGTGGGCCGCCAGCTTGGGCCGGACACCTGGGCACTGCCAGGCATGTCGGCGCTGTCTCCGCCTCATTCTGGAACCATCTCTTGTCGATTGCCGCCTCCCGGCAAGGACCGCGGGAGTGACAAGGCGGACAGAGCGTGGGGGTGGAGTCGTGGACGTGGGGGGCGCGTCAAACCGCCGCATTGTACAGCAGGCTGCACGTGACAGTCCAGCCATGGAGCGGCGAGCCACACGCGAACCGGAAAGCTCTTTTATACTGGCCCATTCCGACACGCACAAACCCCTCAGGTTGCCTCATGTCCAACACCACCAACGCCAGCCAGAACCAGCAGTCCCGTTTCGAAGGCACGCAGCAGTACGTCGCCACCGATGACCTCAAGCTGGCCGTCAACGCGGCCCGCGCCCTGCAGCGCCCGCTCCTGATCAAGGGCGAGCCCGGCACCGGCAAGACCATGCTGGCCGAGGAGGTGGCGGCGGCGCTCGGCATGCCGCTGCTGCAGTGGCATATCAAGTCCACCACCAAGGCACAGCAAGGCCTGTACGAATATGACGCGGTGTCGCGCCTGCGCGACTCGCAACTGGGCGATGACCGCGTCCACGATATCCGCAACTACATCATCAAGGGCGTGCTGTGGCAGGCCTTCGAGGCCGACCAGCAAGTGGTGCTGCTGATCGACGAGATCGACAAGGCCGACATCGAATTCCCCAACGACCTGCTGCGCGAAATCGACCGCATGGAGTTCTATGTGTACGAGACGCGCGAGCTGGTCAAGGCGCGCCACCGCCCGCTGGTGATCATCACGTCGAACAACGAGAAGGAACTGCCCGACGCCTTCCTGCGCCGCTGCTTCTTCCACTACATCAAGTTCCCCGACGCCGAGACCATGCAGCGCATCGTCGACGTGCACTATCCCGGCATCAAGCGCGAGCTGGTGGCCGCCGCGCTCGAGTCCTTCTATGAAATGCGCAACCTGCCGGGCCTGAAGAAGAAGCCCTCCACCTCCGAACTGATCGACTGGCTCAAGCTGCTGATGGCCGAGGACATCCCGCCCGAAGCACTCAAGAGCCCGGACAAGAAGGCCGCGATCCCGCCGCTGCACGGCGCGCTGCTGAAGAACGAACAGGACGTGCACCTGTTCGAGCGCCTGGTGTTCATGAACCGCGCCAATCGCTGAACACAGCCAGGCACCGCAACGGCATCGGACCACCAAGCCATGGCACGTTTTATCGAACCCATCACCCTGCGCGGCCAGCACGCCTTGCTGGAACCGCTGCGCCCCGAGCATGAAGCGGAGGTACAGGCCGCGGTCGCGGACGGCGAACTGTGGAAGCTGTGGTACACCTCGGTGCCGGCGCCTGACCAGGTCCGCGCCTGGCTCGACACCGCGCTGCAGATGCGCGAGCAACAGGGCGCGATGCCGTTCGTGATCCGCGAGATCCGCGACGGCGTGCCGGGCGCGGTGGTGGGCGCGACCCGCTACTTCAACGTCGACGGCACGCACCGGCGCCTGGAGATCGGCCATACCTGGCACGCGCAGCGCGTGCAGCGCAGCGCGGTCAATACCGAATGCAAGCTGATGCTGCTCACGCACGCGTTCGAGCAGCTGGCGTGCATCGCGGTGGAATTCCGCACGCACTGGATGAACCATCAGAGCCGCACTGCCATCGCCCGTCTCGGCGCCAAGCAGGACGGCGTGCTGCGCAACCACCAGCGCATGCCCGACGGCTCTCTGCGCGACACCGTGGTGTTCTCCATCATCGCCAGCGAATGGCCGACCGTGAAGCGCCACCTGCAATACCGCCTGGACCTGCCTGGGCGCGCATCGTGAACACGCCCGCGAACCACCGCCCCCGCTCCGGAAAACTTTAAGCGAGACCACCATGCTGATCGATTTCTTCTTCTCGCTGCGCCACGCCAAGCTGCCGGTGTCGGTCAAGGAATACCTGACCATGCTGGAAGCCCTCAAGTCCGAGGTCATCACGCCGTCGATCGACGAGTTCTACTACTTGTCGCGCATGACGCTGGTCAAGGACGAGAAGCACTTCGACAAGTTCGACCAGACCTTCGCGGCCTACTTCAAGGGCGTGGAAAGCCTGGTCGACTGGAAATCCGACATTCCGCTGGACTGGCTGCAGAAGACGCTGGAGCGCGAGCTGTCGGCCGAGGAAAAAGCCAAGATCGAAGCCATGGGCGGGCTCGACAAGCTGATGGGGCGGCTCAAGCAGCTGCTCGACGAGCAGAAGGAAAAACACGAGGGCGGCAACAAGTGGATCGGCACGGGCGGCACCTCGCCGTTCGGGCATGGCGGCTATAACCCGGAAGGCATCCGCATCGGCGGTCCCTCCAAGGGCAACCGCACCGCCATCAAGGTGTGGGAGACGCGGGCGTACAAGGATTACGACGATCAGGTCGAACTCGGCACGCGCAATATCAAGGTGGCGCTGCGCCGCCTGCGCCGGTTCGCCCGCGAGGGTGCCGAGACCGAACTGGACCTGGACGACACCATCCACTCGACCGCGGCCAACGCGGGCCTGCTTGATATCAAGCTGCGGCCCGAGCGCCACAACAAGGTCAAGGTACTGATGCTGATGGATGTGGGCGGCTCGATGGACGACCACATCAAGCGCGTGGAGGAATTGTTCTCGGCGACCAAGACCGAGTTCAAGCACCTTGAGTACTACTACTTCCACAACTGCGTGTATGACTACGTGTGGAAGAACAATCGCCGCCGCCATGCGGAGAAGATCGCTACCTGGGACCTGATCCACAAGTACACGCCGGACTACAAGGTGATCTTTGTCGGCGACGCCACCATGAGTCCGTATGAAATCCTGCAGCCCGGCGGGTCGGTGGAGTACAACAATCCGGAAGCGGGCGCGGTCTGGCTCAACCGGCTGATCGAGCAGTTCCCGCGCTTTGTGTGGCTTAACCCTGAACCGGAAGGGCTGTGGCAGTATCGGCAATCGGTGACGGTGATCAACCAGATCATGAAGTCGCGGATGTATCCCGTCACGCTCGCCGGCCTGGAGCAGGCGATGCGCCTGCTCTCCAAGTAACCGGCAATATCCGGCATCACCCGGGCCTGGACTGCCGCGCGCCTGACTCAGGCGCGCAGCAGTCCGCCCAGCATCCCCCCCTGCCCGCCCCCGCGTCCGAACAGCGTGCGCGCCACGCGCTCGCCATCCAGCCCGAAGCTTTGTGCCGCTGCCGCGGCGATCAATCCGTCCAGTTCCGTCGTTGGCGCGAGATCGCGTCCCTGGTAGAGCGCACCCGGCGCCAGGCCCGGCCAGTCAGCCAGCACCCGCCCGCCTTTGACGGCGCCGCCCATCAGCATCGCCGCCGCCGCCGTGCCGTGATCGGTGCCGCCGGTGCCGTTGGCGGCGGCGGTGCGTCCGAACTCGGTAGCCACCAGTACCGTGGTGCGTTCCCATGACGGGCCCAGCCCGTCGCGCAGCGCCGCCAGCATGGCGTCCAGCGCCTTGAGCCTGGCAGCCAGCCGCGGCGCCTGTGCGCTGTGCGTGTCCCAGCCGCCGGTTTCGATCATGGCGATGCGAGGCCCGTCCGCCCGCGCCAGGAAGCCGGCGGCAAGGCGTCCCAGGCTCGCCGGGTCCTGGCGCGCGCCGGCATCGCCGGCGAGTCCGCGGGCTTGCATCGCGGCGTTCCAGAGCGGATGCAGTTGCGCATCCATCTCGTAGAGCTGCCCGACACGCGCCAGCAGGTCATCCGGCGCGGCCGGCAAGGCCGATGGCGCATAGGAGCTGACATCGGCCGTCCCGCGCAAGGCTGCCGGGACGGTCGGCGCGAAGGCGATCGCGTTATCGGTCCGCTTCGGCAGCATGCCCACCAGCCGGTTCAGCCAGCCGTCCTTGACCTGGTAGGGCGCGTTGCCGCCGGTCTCCAGCACATTCTGGCCGTCGAAGTGCGAGCGCTCGCGGTAAGGCGATGCCACCGCCTGCACAAAGAGCGCCTGCCCGGCGGCATAGAGACGCGCCGTCTCCGCCAGCGCGGGATGCAGCGCGAATGTGCCGTCGAGCCGCGTGGCCTGCGTGGCGTCGATGGCGAGCGCGCCGCGCAGGCGGGCGTAGCCGGGATCGGCGTAGGGAATCACGGTGTTCAGGCCGTCGGCGGCGCCGCGCTGGATGACGAAGACAAAGCGCCGGTCGGAATCCACGCTGGCCAGCGTGAGGCGTGGCAGTGCAAGCATGGCGCCCGCGCCGGCGGTGGCGCGCAGGAAATCTCGGCGGGAAAACATGGCGATCACCTCCTTTGGAAATCGGGCGAGACCAGCAGCAAGGCCAGCGCGGTCTGGGCGCTTTCGGCGCGTGCGATGGCGCCGGCGGTCGGTGCGGACAACGAACCGGCGAGCAGCCGGGGACCAAGCTCGCGCGCATCGAGCCGGTCGCCGACGCGCGCGGCCAGGCGCTGCGCCAGTTCCACCCGCCGCACCAGCGCATCGGGCGCGGCCCAGCTCGCGGCGATGTCGTCGTAGCCCGCGGGCGATCCCGGCCGCCAGACCGGCTGGCCAAGCTGGGTCAGCATTGGCGCGAAATGCTGCGCGCCCGGTTCGCGCAGCCCCAGCCCGCGCAGCGAGGACACGGCCCACTCCCACGGCGTCTTGAACTTGGCCGGCGCGCCGGCCCACGCCTCGGGCGATTCCACCAGTGCGCGATACACCTCGGACAGCGCGCCGCCGCTGCGCAGGTATGCATCTGACAAACGTGTCACCAGTGCCGGCGGCGGCGTATCGGCGACGAAGTGCCGCGCCAGCTTGGTGGCGAGATGGTTCGCGGTGGCTTCGCTGTGCGCGAGATCGTGCAGCACCGCCAGTGCCTGCGCCTCGCCTTGCTGCGCGTAGGTGCGGCCCAGGATGGTCCGGGCGCCGGGCTCATGCAGGCGCGGCCGGAACTCGAAGTACCCTGGCTCGCCTTCTGCGCGGGCACCAAGGCCACCAATGCTCCAGCCGGTCAGCGCGCGCGCGAACTCGGTGACGTCGGCCTGCTGGTAGCCGCTGCGCACACCCAGCGTATGCAACTCCAGGATTTCGCGCGCCAGGTTTTCGTTCAGCCCGAGCTGCCGTCCGGGCGCGCGCTGCGCGGCCATGCTGTCCGGCCCGATCGAGCGCACCTGATCCAGGAAGATCTGCATGGCGGGATGCCGCTCCACCGCCACCAGCATGTCCTCGAAGCGCCCAAGCACGTGCGGGCGGATCGCCTCGGCCTCGAATGCGCCGGCCAGCGCGGCTACCGCCGGCTTCTCGACCGAGACCGCGAAGTGATTGGACCAGAAGTGCACCAGCCGCTCGACGAACGGCGCGGGCGTAACCAGCGCGCTCGTCACGCGTGCGTCCACGGCATTGCGATAGGCCTCGCGCGTCTCGCGCTGCAACTGCTGGCGAGCGGCGGCTTTGACGTCAGCCTGCGACTGGCGGACCTCGCGCTGCTGGGCGCCATACGCGCCGGCCAGCGCCGCCGTATCGGGCTGCCCGCTCCAGGGCGCCGGCCTGGCCTGGTAGCGCTCGAACTGGTCGAGCAGCCAGCCACGCGGATCGGCGGGCGGGGATTCGTCGGGGCGCGCGCCCAGCCCGAAGCGGTTGACCGCGATGGCTGCGGTTGTCGTGGCGGTGGTGGTCATGCGTTGCTCTCCCGGAAGTCCGCGTCTTGCACCGGGGCGGCGTGGCGACCTGCCGCCCTGCTGGTTGCTGCTTTGTCGCTCAATGGCTCTGGTCCCGCCTTGCCGGCTCATCCTCCGTGAATGCCGCGCCCGCCCCCGCCGCGTCAGTAGGCAAAGACCGGCGCGCGATAGTGGTGGCAGGCCGCGCCGGCAAGATCGCGCAGCCGGACAGCGTAGCGTCGACAATCCGTACGAGGCTGGCCGTGGGCAAAACAGGGAAGGGAAATGTCGACCCGCACATGAGATTCTCCAGTCCAGGCCCCGGCGCCACTAGCCCCCCGGGGCCGTCATGGCTGACATATCTCTTAAACGCAGTCGGCCGGAAAATCGTTTGCGGAAAAACGTAAGTCTTGATTACAAAGGGTCCGTCATGCCACCACGTCGACCCCTTCCATCACCCACTGGCGGAAGGTTTGCAGGGCCGGCAGATGCTGTTTCTGCTCCGGATAGCAAAGGTAGTAGCCCTTCTTGCTCAGCACCCGTGCCGGATGCGCCACCACCAGCACGCCGGTGGCAAGCTCTTCCTCGATCAGGCAGCGCGGGATCAGCGCGACGCCAAGCCCGGACATCGCCGCCTGGGTAAGCAGCGAGAACTGGTCGAAGCGCGCGCCGCTCCACGCCTTGCGCGTGGCGACGCCAAGCTCGGCGAACCAGTCGGGCCAGGCTTCGGGCACGGTGGTGTGATGCAGCAGGGGAAAGCGCAGCAGGGACGAAGGCGTGCGCACCATCCCTTCGGGCTCGCCCGCCAGCAGGGCGGGCCGGCACACCGGCAGGACTTCGCGGCCGGTCATGTAGTCGGCCAGGCTGCCCGGCCACATGCCATCGCCGAAACGGATGGCGGCGTCGAGGTCGGGCTGGGAAAAATCGTAGCCCTGCGCATGCGGCACGAACTCCAGGCTGACGTCGGGATGTTTCTCGAAAAACTGCGGCAGGCGCGGGATGAGCCACTTGGCGCCAAGCGTGGGCATGCTGGCAATGTGCAAGGTGCCGCCGCGGCCCTGCCGGGCGATCAGTTCCACCGTGGCGGCTTCGATCTCGGTCAGGCTGGGCCGGATACGGTCCAGGTAGCGCTGGCCGGCATCCGTGAGCATCAGGCGCTG
Organism: Cupriavidus sp. 01L45; assembly: GCF_056399885.1. Taxonomy (NCBI): domain Bacteria; kingdom Pseudomonadati; phylum Pseudomonadota; class Betaproteobacteria; order Burkholderiales; family Burkholderiaceae; genus Cupriavidus; species Cupriavidus sp. 01L45. The sequence continues at coordinate 42,932 of NZ_JBFTSG010000015.1, forward strand.
GCGCACGCGCTCGAACAACTCCACGCCGAGAAAGGCTTCCAGGCTGCGCACTTGCTTGCTCACCGCACCCTGCGTGACATGGAGCTCCCTCGCCGCGGCGGTAAAACTGTTGTAGCGCGCGGCGGCCTCGAAGGCCTGCAATTCAGTCAGCGACGGACACAAGCGCCGCATAGATAACCCCTTACTTCGCTACCAAACGGAATGATCCCACGATTTTAATTCGTTTGCGGTGTCGTTGCCCAAACAAGCAGAATCGCGAAAGCCCTTTTTCTCCCCTCTCTCCCTCCATTCAGGAACCGAACCATGCAACGCCGTAACATGCTCCGCCTCCTTGCCGCCGCCACTGGCGCCGCCGCCGCTGGCCTGTCGCTTTCGGCCGCGGCCCAGGGCAGCTACCCGACCAAGCCGATCTCGCTGATCGTGCCGTTCCCCGCAGGCGGCACCACCGACATCGTCGCGCGCATCGTGGCCGACAAGCTCGGCCAGCAACTGGGCCAGACCGTGGTGGTGGACAACCGCGGCGGCGCCGGCGGCAGCATCGGTACCGGCTACCTGGCCAAGGCCGCGCCGGACGGCTACACCCTGGGCATCGCCACGGCTTCCACGCATGGCATCAACCCCGCTGTGTACCCGCGCCTGTCCTACGATGCCACCAAGGACTTCACCACCATCACCAACCTGGCTTCGGTGCCCAACGTGATGAGCATCAACCCGGCTGTGAAGGCCAACGACATGAAGGCCTTCATCGCCCTGGCCAAGAGCCAGCCGAACAAGATGGCTTACGGCTCGGCCGGCAACGGCAGCGTCTCGCACATGATGGGCGAACTGTTCAAGATGAGCAGCAAGACCGAACTCCTGCACGTGCCGTACAAGGGCGTGGGCCCCGCGCTGAACGACGCGCTGGCCAACCAGGTGCAGGTGCTGTTCGACAACCTGCCCTCGTCGCTGCCCTTTATCGAAGGCGGCAAGCTGCGCGCCCTGGCCGTAGCCTCGCCCAAGCGCGTGCCGGCCCTGCCCAATGTGCCGACCTTCGCCGAACTCGGCCTGCCCGAAGTCAACGATGCCGCCTGGTTCGGCCTGATCGCGCCGGCCGGCCTGCCCGCCGACGTGCAGACCAAGCTGCACAACGCCGCTGTCAAGGTACTGGCGATGCCCGAAGTAAAGGCTAAGCTGGAGAAGCTGGGTGCGGTGCCGGTTGGCAATACACCGGCCGAGTTCGCCGCGCAGATCAAATCCGAAGTCGCGAAGAACAAACGCATCGCCGCCGCAGCCAAGATCACCCTGGATTAACCGACACCCATCATGACGGAAGCAGACCGAAAGACCGGGCTCAGCCCTTACCTCCTGCAACTGCCGCAAGGCGAGAGCAGCCCGCTCTTTCTCGATTCCCCGCACAGCGCCACCAGCTACCCGGCTGATTTCCGGCCGGCCGCCGGCCTGCCCCTGGCGCTGCTGCGCCAGGCCGAAGACACCTTCGTCGACGAGTTGTACGCCGACGCTCCCGCACGCGGCATTGCGCTGCTGTGCGCGGGCTTCCCGCGCAGCTACCTCGATGCCAACCGCGGCATCGAGGAAATCGACGAGGCCGTGCTGGACGCGCCCTGGCCCGGCCCGCGCCAGGAAACCTCGAAGACCCGACTCGGCAAGGGGCTGGTGTGGCGCGTGCTGGATACCGGCGAAGCCATCTACGACCGCAAGCTGAGCGTGGCCGAGGTGCAGGCGCGCATTGCGCAGTACTACCTGCCCTACTACGCCCAGCTGCAGAAGCTGGCCGACCAGGCTATCGCCAGCCATGGCAGCGCGTGGCACATCAACTGCCACTCGATGCCCAGCGAAGCGGCGCAGTACGCCACCGAGCATCCGGGGCTGCAGCATCCCGACTTCGTGGTCGGCGACCGCGACGGCACCACCTGCGATACGCGCTTCACGGACCGCGTCGAAGGCGTGCTCAAGGAGATGGGCTACGACGTCTGGCGCAACCACCCCTATAAGGGCGTGGAGATCGTGCGCGTGGTGGGCCAGCCGGCACAGAAGCGCCACAGCCTGCAGCTCGAGATCAACCGCAAGCTGTACATGGACGAAGTCGGCCTCGTGCACAACGCCGGGTTCGGCAAGCTGAAGGCCGATCTCAACGCGCTGCTGGAAGAGCTCAAGGTCTTCGTCAAGGCCGCTTGAGCGTACCGGAAACCATGCGGCCCGCCGTGCAATGCAGGGCAGGCCGCACTGGCACCGCAGCGCGCGCCAAATCCCGCACCGCCGCTCCCGCGGCGGTCTTTGCCGCCGCGCCGAAGGCTGCACTCGGCCGCAACGCCGGCAGCAACCCGCTTCGGGTGGAACCCTTACGCCGGGAGATTTCGGAACTTTGCTGCATGGGTTTCCTCTATCATGGCAGACCTTTGCCAACCCCTTATGCTCCAAAGCAAGACGATCCCGTGATCCGACGACTCTCTGACCTCATCAGCAGCCGGCTGTGCTCGCTCGCTGCTGCAGTGGCAGGTGCGATCGCCCTGGTGGGCTGCGCCGATACTCCGCTCAATGATCGCGACGCCGTGGCAACGCCCGGCATCGCCACCCAGGCCGCCGCCAAACCCGCGACCCCTGCCCCGCCCGTGGCCGCCGCCACTGCGGCACCGCCCACCAAGACCGTGACGCTACCCGCGCAAGGCCGCGTGAGTCTGGCCGAGTACCGTGCGCAGATGCGCCAGCAACTGATGCAAACCGAGAATGCGAGCGCGGATGTGGCCGATTGCGCCGCGCACGCCAGCTGGGTGGTGCCCCGCTCGGCCAGCTACGACGCACTGAAGATCCCCACCGGCGCGCTCGGCGCCGGCCAGGCCACCGTGGAACCCTGGGATGGCCGCTTCTCGCAAGGCAAGCAGGCGGTTCCGGTCAGCGCCGTGGTGACCTTTACCGCCACCGCCCACAAGCGCCATGCCGAAGCCCAGTGGGAACCGGTCAAGGTGCGCTGCGGCTATGCCGACGGCATGATGCTGGCCTACGAGCTGCTCGATGGCAGCGGCACCATCATCAGCGAACCGGCCGCCGCGCCCGCCGTACGCAGCAGCGCGACTACGCGCCAGGCCACCAGCAGCAAAGCCCGCAAGGGCGGCAAGGCGAGCAAGTCGGGCTCTGGGAAGGCCACCACCAGCACCAAGTCCACCAAGGCAACCTCTTCCAAAGCCGGCAGCAGCAGCAGCAGCAGCAGCAGCAGCGCCAAGCCGGCCAGCAAGAGCAGCAGCAAGTCGACCACCAAAAAGACGAATTAATGCCAACGCGCATTAAGGCGAACTGATGCGCCCCGCCAGATAGCCGCCCGGCGGGCGGCTATCTGGCCATCCGTGCGTTCAGCCCAGTTGCTCCAGGATGGCCTGCAGCATTGCCGCGCCCAGCAAAGCGCTGCGCGCGCCGTTCCAGCCCACCGCCGGATCGGGCTGATCGGCATTGTCCTTGAACGGCATCTCCAGCGTCAGCGACAGGCAGCCAAAGGTATGGCCGATGTACTTCGAGGCCAGCTTGAGCGCGTCCGCGTTGTACTTGCTGGCGGCATAGCCGTGGACGTCCTGGAAATCCGGCGTCGCGCGCTTGAACGCGTCGATGAAACGCAACTGTTCGGCACGCTGTGCTTCGGTGAAGCCGGGCAGCATCTCGCTGCCGGCGACGAAGTTATAGGGCAGGCCTTCGTCGCCGTGGATGTCGAAGAACATGTCGCAGCCGGCGGCCTCGATGGCGCGGCGCACGTGATACACCTCGGGGCTCGTCTGCTGGCTGGGAGCCATCCATTCGCGGTTGAGGTTGGCCCCGGCCGCATTGGTGCGCAGGTTACCGCGCGCCGAGCCGTCGGGATTCATATTGGGCACGATGTGGAAGACGGCGCGCTCCAGCAGGCGGCGCGCCACCGGGTCCCCGGCCCACAGGCCCGTGCCCGTCAGGCGTTGCAGCACGCCCTCGCAGAACCACTCCGCCATGGTTTCGCCGGGATGCTGGCGCGCGATCATCCAGATGGTCTTCTTGCCGTCGCCGGGCGTACCCACCGTGACCGCGGTCATGTCGCGGCCGTCCACGGTGCTGCCCAGGTGCGACAGGCGCGCCAGCGGCGAGCGCTGGCAACCGGCAAGCAGCGACAGATGGCGGTCTTCGGAATAAGGCTCGAAGTAGGCCAGCCAGATGCTGTCGTGCTCGGGCGTGAAGGCCACCGTCATGGTGCTGCCGTCGAAGGTGGTCGGCACGCGGAACCAGTGTGCGCGGTCGTACGACGCCACGGCTTCGTAGCCGCGCCAGCCATCGGGGTAGGTACAGTCGCCGGCATTGAGGAATTGCAGGCGGCAGGCCTGCCCTGCCGCGCCCTGCAAGCGGAAATGGAACCACTGGCGAAATTCGGCGTGCGAGTCGGCGCGGATGCGCAGGCGGATGTCGTCGGCCTGGGCGAGCGACTCGACTTCGATGGCGCCCGCATCGAAGCTGGCGGAGATATGCAGGGCTCTGGTCATGGCGTGGCATCTCGCAGGGTTCGCGCCGGAATGCCTCTCTCTGGGCAAGCCCTGGCGCTGGGTTCGGGGGCGGTCCGGCAACTGGCCGGCGGGCGTTGGTCTGTCTGCGCGTCAGTCTTCCAGGCGCCGGCGGAATACCCAGCGCGCGTCGTCGGAGGCTGCCGCATCGAAGGCGTAGCCGTGCTCGGCGAAGCGCTGGAGCCTTGCCGGCTCGGTGATGCGGTGGGTCACCGCATAGCGGGCCATATAGCCGCGTGCCCGCTTGGCGTGGAAGGAAATGATCTTGTAGCGGCCCCCTTTCCAGTCCTCGAATACCGGCGTAACGATCCTGGCCGCGAGCACCTTGGGCCGCACCACCTTGAAATACTCTTCGGAGGCCAGGTTGACCAGGGTGGGGCTACCCTCGCTCTTCTGCTCCCTGAAGTCCTCCTGCAGCAAGCGGGTGACGTCGTCGCCCCAGAAGGCATAGAGATCCTTGCCCGCCGCATTGTCCAGCCGCGTGCCCATTTCCAGCCGGTAGGGCTGCATCCAGTCAAGCGGCCGCAAGACGCCGTACAGCCCGGAGAGGATACGCAGGTGCTTCTGCGCGAAGGCGAGATCTTCGCTGGACAGGGTGGACGCGTCCAGGCCGTCGTACACGTCGCCATTGAAGGCGAGCACGGCCTGCTTGCTGTTAGCCGCGGTAAACTCCGGCGACCAGTCCCCGTAGCGGACGGCATTGAGCACCGCGAGCTTGTCGGAGATGTCCATCAGCGCGCCGATATCCTGCGGCGCGAGCTTGCGCAGGCGCTCGATCAACACCGCCGAGCGGTCGATGAAACGGGGCAGCGTATGGGTCTTCAGACGCGGGGGCGTCTCGTAGTCGAGCGACTTGGCAGGGGACAGGACGATGAGCATGGCAAAATCGCGGCAAACACAAAGGCCAGATTGTAACGAATGCACCCTGAATCCACCGCAGTACCCGCCAATTCCCCGCCGGCCGAGCCCGCCTTTGCCGCCCTGCCCGCGCCGCGGGTCGTGCTCGACTCCAATATCTGGGTCGACCTGCTGGTCTTTGCCGACCCCCATGTCGAACCCATCCGGGCCGCGCTGCACAGCGGCGCCATCGCCGCGGTAATCCGGCCCGACTGCCGCGAGGAACTGCGCCGTGTGCTGGCTTATCCGCAATTTGCCCATTTCGGCGTCGACATTCCCGCCGCCATGGCCACGGTGGACCGGTTGACCACCGCCTTCGCCATCCCGGAGGAAACCGAGACGCTGGCGGCGCGCCTGCCGCGCTGCCGCGACACCGACGACCAGAAGTTCATCGAACTGGCGCACTTTGCCCAGGCGGCCTGCCTGGTGTCCAAGGACAAGGCTGTGCTCAAGCTGAAGAGCCGGCTGCGCCGCCAGAGCGGCGTGGACATCCTGCTGCCCCAGGCCTTCGCCGGCTGGCTGGCGGCACGCCGTGCGCAGGCGCAGGCCGATCCCCGCTAGAATGCCAGCAACGTTTCCCGTCCATCCAGACCGTCCAGCCTGACGCAGCTTCCCATGCCCACCACCAATCCGAGCGCCCCGTCCGGCGCCAGCACCCTCGATCCGCTCACCCCGCCGATGTCGCGCCTGCCCAACGTCGGCACCACCATCTTCACCGTGATGTCGGCGCTGGCCGCCGAGCGCAACGCGGTGAACCTGGGCCAGGGCTTCCCGGATTTCGACTGCGACCCGAAGATCGTCGATGCGGTCGCGCATGCCATGCGCTCGGGCCTCAACCAGTACCCGCCGATGGCGGGCGTGCCTAGGCTGCGCCAGGCCATCGCCGACAAGATCGGCAAGCTGTACGGCCATGCCTACGACTGGGACAGCGAGATCACGGTCACGGCCGGCGCCACCCAGGGCATCCTCACCAGCATCCTGTGCGCCGTGCATCCGGGCGATGAGGTGATCGTGCTGGAGCCCTGCTACGACAGCTACATCCCCGCCATCGAACTGGCCGGCGGCAAGGTGGTATCGGTCGCGCTGGACGCGCCGCACTTCCGCATCCCCTTCGACCGACTCGCCGCCGCCATCACGCCGCGCACGCGGATGCTGCTGATCAACACCCCGCACAACCCCACCGGCACCATCTGGCGCGCGGGCGACATGGAGCGCCTGGCCGAACTGCTGGCAGGCACCGATATCCTGCTGCTGTCCGACGAGGTCTACGAGCACATGGTGTTCGACGGCCAGCTTCACCAGTCGGTCTCGCGCCATCCCGAACTGGCACGGCGCAGCTTCGTGGTGTCGAGCTTCGGCAAGACGTATCACGTCACCGGCTGGAAGGTGGGCTATGTGGCCGCGCCGGCGGCGCTGTCCGCGGAATTCCGCAAGGTGCACCAGTTCAACGTGTTTACGGTGAATACGCCGGTGCAGTACGGGCTGGCCGAGTACATGGCGGACCCCGCGCCTTACCTGGACCTGCCGGCTTACTACCAGGCCAAGCGCGACTTCTTCCGCGCCGGGCTGGCCACGACGCGCTTCAAGCTGCTGCCGTCGGATGGCACCTACTTCCAGTGCGTGGACTACTCGGCCATTTCCGATATGAGCGAGGCGGATTTCTCGATGTGGCTGACGCGCGAGATCGGGGTGGCGGCGATCCCGGTGTCGGCGTTCTATTCGCAGCCGCGCGAGTCTGGCGTGGTGCGGTTCTGCTTTGCCAAGAAGGAGGAGACGCTGGCGTTGGCTCTGGAGAGGTTGAAGGCGTTGTAAGAGCGCCTGCGGGACTGCGTGCGGCGCTGGTTACCCAAGCAGAACGGTCCTGCGAGCCGCTCCCGCCCCTGACGCAAGACCATCAACGCAAAACGCCCGCGGATCGCGGGCGTTTTGCCTGGAGCAAACCCTGACTTACTTCCGCCCGCTCAGCATGAGCTCCGTGTTCGCCTTGCGATCCGCGTTCACCTTTTGCACGGTGGGCCGCTCACCCATCCGCTTGAGGTAATCCCTGACCGGCAGGTCGGACAACATGTCCGTACCGTAGATGATCTTGGTGCACGACGAAATCAGCGGGAAGTGCACCACCGCGGCGCAGTCCGCCAGCGTGAAGGTCTCGCCAGCCAGGTAAGGCGAGAACTTCGCCAGCTTGGCGAACGCGGGGATATATCGCTCCAGCAGCTTCTTCTGGCGCTCCTTCACACCATCGCTCACCTTGCCGCCAAAGAACGCTTCCGGATAAAGCTCGCGCGCGGTCAGTTCCAGGTAAAGCTCGAGGAAGGTCACCAGTTCGCGTACCTTCGCGGCCCGGTAAGGGTCCGCCGGCAGCAGCGGAGATTGCGGATAGGTCGACTCGATATAGGCGTCCAGCACTTCGGACTCGCATAGCGGGCCGTGATCGGTGATCATGTAGGGCACTTTGCCCAAGGGCGAGGCTTCGAGATCGGTCTTGCCGATCCAGGCCAGTTCTTCCTCGAACGGCAGGTTCTTCTCCAGCAAGGCCAGCTTGACCTTGTTGTAGTAGTTGCTGGCGGCAAAGCCACAAAGTTTCAGCATGTCGTCTCTCTCCTCGTTATTTGCGATCCACAGGGGGGGAATCGCGATGGAATCAGGGGGCATCGTGTCCTGCGCATACCTGATCAACAGGCATTGTGAGCCATGACAGACTCTGGTGGTCCTCTCTGGCCGATCAGCGCACGCCGCTTGCATCGGCCCACTGTCGCGGATGATGCAAAAAACGTACGATCGTGCTAATTTAACCACACTTTTCTGGAAGCACTATGAGCACTTTCACCATCGACACCCTCGGCATCGTCGGCACGGGCGCCATGGGCCGTGGCATTGCGCAGATCGCCGCGCAAGCCGGCCTGACCGTCAGCCTGTACGACACCAACGCGCAAGCCGTGGCGGCGGCCCGGCAATACCTGCAGGACACCTTTGCCAAGCTGGCCGAAAAGGGCAAGATGAGTGCAGAGGACGGCGCAGCGGCGCTGGCCCGCGTGCTGCCCTGCGCCACGCTGGACGACCTGGCCGGCTGCGACATGGTGCTCGAAGCCATCGTCGAGAAGCTGGAAGTCAAGCGTGACCTGGTGGCAAAGCTGGAAGCCATTCTGCGTCCGGATGCGGTGATTGCCTCCAACACGTCGTCGCTGTCGATTACCGCGATCGCGGTCGGCGCGAAGCAGCCCGGCCGCATCGCCGGCTACCACTTCTTCAACCCGGTGCCGCTGATGAAGGTGGTCGAGGTCATCGACGGCCTGTCGGGCGACCCCGCCGTGGGCGATGCGCTGATGGCGCTGTCGCGCCGGCTCGGCCACACGCCGGTGCGCTGCAAGGACATGCCCGGCTTTATCGTCAACCATGCCGGCCGCGGCATGAATATCGAAGGCCTGAAGGTGGCGCAGGAAGGCGTGGCCGACTTCGCCGACATCGACGCCATCATGCGCGAGCAGGCCGGCTTCCGCATGGGCCCCTTCGAGCTGATGGACCTGACCGGGCTGGACGTTTCGCACCCGGTGATGGAATCCATCTACAACCAGTTTTACCAGGAGCCGCGCTACCGCCCGTCGCCCATCACGGCGGTCCGCTCGGTGGGCGGCCTGATCGGCCGCAAGGCCGGCGCCGGCTTCTACCGCTATGCCGATGGCCAGAAGCAGGTGCCCGCCGCGGCCGCCGTGCCGGCCGCGCGCCCCACCAGCGTGTGGGTAAGCCTTGCCGACGAACGTGGCCACGGCATGGCCGTCAAGCTGCTGCTCTCGCTGGGCATCACGCCCGAAGCCGGCAACCGGCCCTCGGACGACGCCCTGATCGTGGTCACGCCGCTGGGCCTGGACGCCACCACCTGCGCGCTGCATGAGGGCCTGGATGCGACACGCGTGGTCGCCATCGACACCCTGCTGCCGTTCGAAGCCACCAAGCGCCGCACGCTGATGACCACGCCCGCCACCTCCGCCGCCATGCGCGAGGCCGCACACGGCCTGTTCGGCAGCGATGGCGTGCCCGTCACCGTGATCCGCGACTCGGCCGGCTTCGTGGCCCAGCGCATTGTCAGCTGCATCGTCAATATCGCCAGCGACATCGCGCAGCAGCGCATTGCCACGCCGGTCGACATCGATCTCGCCGTCAACCTCGGCCTGGGCTACCCCAAGGGCCCGCTGGCGCTGGGCGACGTGATCGGCCCGCACCTGGTGCTGACGGTGCTGCGCAACCTGGAACGCCTGACCGGCGACATGCGCTACCGCCCCAGCCCGTGGCTGTGGCGCCGCGCCGGCCTCGGCCTGTCGCTGCTGGCCGAAGAGCAGTAAGAACCGCGACCGCAGGCTTGTCTTGGCCTGCGGTCGTTTCGTATCCGCCCCCCGCTTCTGCATTGTTGCATTCGCTTCTTCCCACAGGCCGCCATGACCGCACAGTTGCTATCCGAACGCGTCGACTCCACCTTGGTGCTGACCATCTCGAACCCCGAGGCACGCAACGCGCTGCACCCGGACATCTACGCGGCATCGCAGGAAGCACTTGAACTTGCCTCACGCGATCAGGAAATCCGTGCGGTGGTGATCACCGGCGCCGACGGCGTGTTCTGTGCCGGCGGCAACCTCAACCGCCTGCTGGGCAACCGCGCCAAGCCGCCCGAAGTGCAGGCCGAGAGCATCGAAGTCCTCAATCACTGGATCGAAACGCTGCACGCCTTTCCCAAGCCCATCATCGCGGCGGTGGAAGGCCCTGCCGCGGGCGCTGGCTTCTCGCTGGTGCTCGCGTGCGATTTCGTAGTGGCCGCCAGCGATGCGAAGTTCGTCATGGCCTACGTCAATGTCGGGCTGACGCCTGACGGTGGCGGCTCGTATGAACTGGCCCGCGCCCTGCCCCGCCAGCTCGCCTCCGAACTGATGATGGAAGGCAAGCCCATCGATGCCGCGCGCCTGGCCCATTTCGGGCTGGTCAACCGCGTGGTGCCTGCCGGCCAGGCGCTCACCGAAGCGCTGCGCCTGGGCGAAACGCTGGCCGCGCGCTCGCCGCATGCCGTGGGCCGCATCAAGGCGCTGATCAATCACGCCAGCACCGCCAGCCTGACCGGGCACCTGACCGAAGAGCGCGACAACTTCGTGGCCGCGCTGCATCACAAGGATGCGGGCGAAGGCATTGGCGCCTTCCTGGAAAAGCGCAAGCCGAACTATCGCTGAGCGGCCGACCTGGCCACGCAATACCACGCCGACCATGCCCGCGCAGACGGGCGCATCGGCCAAGCACCGGAGACTTGCATGGAATTGCCGCCCTCGCCCCGCCGCCGCGTCTACCTGTTGCGCCACGGCGCCGTGACCTACTTCGACGCGACCGGCCGCCCGGCGCTGCCCGAGCTGGTACCGCTCAACGAAACCGGCCGGGCGCAGGCCAGCGCCGCCGGCCGCGCCTTTGCCGCGGAGAACATCCGCTTCGACCGCATCATCGTCAGCGGGTTGCCGCGCACGGTGGAAACCGCCGAACGCGTGCTGGCCGAACTGCCCGGGATGGAAGACGCCACGCTGGAAACCTGGCCCGAGCTGCAGGAAATCCGTGGCGGCAAGCTGCAGGGCATCAGCGACGACAAGCTGCGCGATGCCTTTATCGGCGCCTTCGAAGGCGAAGTGCCGGAAGACAAGCGCTTTCTCGACGGCGAAAGCGTCGGCGAATTCCTTGACCGCGTGCTGCCCGCACTGCGCCGCCTGCGCGAGGATCCCAACTGGGACACCGTCCTGCTCGTCCTGCATGGCGGCACCAATCGCGCCATCCTGTCCCACGCCATCACCTGCGGTCGCCGCTTGTTCTACGGCAGCCTGATGCAAACCGCCGGCTGCATCAACGTGCTGGACGTGGGCGACGATCCGCTGGACTGGGTGGTGCGCATGATGAACTACTCGCCGCCCACGCCGGTGCACAGCGGCACGCGCCACACCACCATGGAAGTGCTGCTGCACCAGTACCTGCGCTTTCGCGACTTGCGGGGGCCGGCCAGCTAGCCACGCCGCAGGCAGACAGTTTCGAATCTCGGAAAACCCGGAACATACCGAAAAAACGGAGACAGCATGAGCACCAACGTTTCGAATTTCGAAGGCACCCGCGAGGTAGCCGAGCAGCAACGCTTCGACATGGCCGCGCTGGAGGTGTGGATGCGCGAGCATGTGGCGGGTTTTGCCGGCCCGCTCACCATCGAGCAGTTCAAGGGCGGCCAGTCCAACCCCACCTTCAAGCTGATCACGCCGGGCCAGACCTATGTGATGCGCGCCAAGCCCGGCCCCAAGTCCAAGCTGCTGCCCTCGGCCCATGCCATCGAACGCGAGTACCGCGTGATGGCCGCGCTGGCAGGCACCGACGTGCCGGTCGCCAGGATGTACGCGCTATGCGAGGACGAAACCGTGATCGGCCGCGCCTTCTACATCATGGAATTCGTCGCCGGCCGCGTGCTGTGGGACCAGTCCCTGCCCGGCATGACGTCGGCGGAGTGCAGCGCCATCTACGACGAGATGAACCGTGTCATCGCCGCACTGCACACGGTCGACTACAAGGCCATCGGCCTGGGCGACTACGGCAAGCCGGGCAACTACTTCTCGCGCCAGATCGAGCGCTGGACCAAGCAATACAAGCTGTCCGAGACCGAGAGCATCCCCGCCATGGACTCGCTGATGGCCTGGCTGCCTGATCATATTCCGCAGGAAGACGCCGATCTCACTTCGATCGTGCATGGCGACTACCGGCTGGATAACCTGATGTTCCATCCCACCGAGCCGCGCGTGCTGGCGGTGCTCGACTGGGAACTCTCCACACTGGGGCATCCGATGGCCGACTTCGGCTATCACTGCATGAGCTGGCATATCGCGCCGGGCCAGTTCCGCGGCATTGCCGGCCTGGACCACGCAGGGCTCGGCATTCCCGACGAGGCGACTTACCGCAGGACCTACGAGCAGCGCACCGGCCGGCCGATCACGGGCGACTGGAATTTCTACCTGGCGTTCAGCATGTTCCGGATCGCGGGGATCCTGCAGGGGATCATGAAGCGCGTGGTCGACGGGACGGCTTCGTCGGCGCAGGCCCTGGATGCGGGGAAGCGAGCCCGACCGATGGCGGAGATGGGGTGGGAGTATGCAAAGATGGCGCAGCAATAAGCGCGCATTGCTGCGCACGGCTTGAATGGGAAGACCTCTTCGCTTGTTGAAGAGGTCTTTTTTTAAGCCCTAGTTATCGTATCAGATGATGTGATGAGGTCATTCTCGATTTAACCAGCAGGATTGCAATGGGTGCCGGCGAACGGATGGCAAGCCGCATTGGGAACGCCCGCCCTCGCCCCCGGCCCTTCTCCCGCACGCAGAGGAAGGGGGGCAAACCAGTCACCGTAATCCATATTTCAGCAGCCAGGAAGATCGGTCGTGGTAGTGAAGTTGCGCTTAAGGCCTTTAGCGTCAACGCACAAAAACCCTTCCAGAAGAATGCCCTGGACCCACCCAAGACTTCGAGCTATCATCCAACACATACGACAACATACAACACAATACAAATCCGGAGACAACAAGATGCCGACGACCCGCCGCACCTTTCTATCCCGACTCTCCACGCTTGGCGCGACAGCCACCCTGGGCGGCCTCGGCGCCGCCGGCGCCCTGATCTCCCCCCGCGCCGCGCAGGCCGCCACCGACTGGCCCACCCGCCCGATCAAGCTGGTAGTCCCCTATTCCGCCGGCGGTTCCTCCGACATCATCGCCCGCCTGATCAGCCGCCAGTTGGGCGAAGCGCTCGGCCAACCCGTCGTGGTCGACAACCGTCCCGGCGCCAACGGCAATATCGGCGCCGCGATGGTCGCGCAGGCCGGCACCGACAACCACACCCTGCTGCTCTGYGATATCGGCGCGCTGGCCATCAGCCCGTCCGTCTACACCAAGCTTTCCTTCGATCCGGGCAAGGACCTGAAGGGCGTCGCCATGCTGGCTTACTCGCCGCATTTGCTGGTAGTCCACCCCTCGGTGCAGGTCAGCAACCTGAAGGAACTGGTGGACCTCTCCAAGCGCACTCAGCTCAACTTCGCGGTGACGGCCATCGGCAGCGCGCCGCACCTGGCTGGCGTGGCGGTGGCGCAGTCGACCGGCGCCAAGTGGCAATACGTGCCCTATAAGGGGGGCTCCCAGGCCGTGGCCGACACTGTGGCAGGCACCGCCCAGGTGCTGATGAACGGCATGCTGGCAACGCTGCCGCAGGTCCAGGCGGGCAAGCTGAAGGTGATCGCGATATCCAAGAAGACGCGCATGCCGCTGATGGGACAAGTGCCGACCATCGCAGAGCAAGGCGTGCCCGGCTTCGAATCGGGCACCTGGCAAGGCGTGATGGCGCCGGCCGGCATGCCCGACGCCCTGGTGGCGCGCATCAGCAGCGAACTGATCCGCATCATCCGCCTGCCCGAAGTGCGCGCGCAACTGGCTGGCCAGGGTGCCGAAGTGGTGACCATGACGCCGCCGGAAACGAACAAGTTCTTCGTCGGCGAGCGTGCGCGGTGGGCGGCGGTGGTGAAACAGGCTGACGTGCGGCTCGATTGAGCCAGCCGCGCGCCGGACAAAAAATGGCCGACTCGGAAGTCGGCCATTCATTTTTTCGGGAGCGCCGGCAGAGCACGCTCCATGCCAACCCGGCGAAACGCCTAGTCGCCCAGCGCAACCCCTTCGCGGCGCGGGTCGGCGCCGCCGGCCCAGGCCCACGTGCCGTCGGGGCGCTGGCGGCGCATGATGGCCTGCGTGCCGCTGGTCATCTCGATCTGCGCCACTTCATGCCCACGGTCTTTCAGGCCTTGCACCAGGGCCGGGCTGACCAGTCCGGCTTCCAGTTCCGTCGGCCCGTTGCGGCTGCCGAAGTTGGGCATGTTGATGGCCCCCTGCACGTCCATGTTCCAGTCCAGCAGGCCCACCAGCGTCTTGGATACGTACTCGATGATCTGCGAACCGCCCGGCGAGCCCACCGTGGCGACCAGCTTCCCGGTCTCGCGGTCGAACACCAGCGTCGGCGCCATCGACGAGCGCGGGCGCTTGCCGGCCTGCACCCGGTTGGCGACCGGCTTGCCGTTTTCGCTCGGCACGAAGGAGAAGTCGGTGAGCTGGTTATTGAGAATGAAGCCGCGCACCATCAGGTGCGAACCGAAATAGCTCTCCACGGTGGTGGTCATGGAAATCGCGCCGCCGGTATTGTCAACGGCAACAATCTGCGAGGTGGACACGCGCGGCGGCGAACGGTCCGGTGCCAGCGCCAGCGTGTTTCCAGGCGGCGTGCCAGCCTCCGCCTTGCCCATACTCTTCTCGCCGATCAGGCTCGCGCGTTGCACCAGGTAGTCACGATTTAGCAGCCCCGCAACGTTGACCGGCACGAAATCCGAGTCCGCCACATAGAGGCCGCGGTCGGCATAGGCCAGACGTCCGACTTCGGAAACAACGTGCACGGCTTCGATACCCGGCTCGACGCCGGCAGGCGTGGCCACCTGTTTAGGCTTCATCGCGGCAAGCGCGTATTTCGGGTCTTTCGCCTCCAGCGCCTGCAAGGTCCCGAGCATCTGCGCGATCGCGATGCCGCCCGACGACGGCGGCGGCATGCCGCAGATCTTCCAGCGCTTGTAGTCGCTGCAGATGGGCGCGCGCTCCTTGGCGCTGTAGTCCCTCAGATCCGCCAGAGACAGCGAACCGGCGTTGGCGCTGCCGTTGACCTGCTTGACGATTTCGCTGGCGATGGGGCCGGTATAGAGCGCATTCGGCCCGCGGCGGGCGATGTCGCGCAGGGTCTTGGCCAACGCCGGATTCTTCAACAGGGTGCCAACCGGCTTGGCCTTGCCGTCGGGCGTCAGGAAGTAGGCCGCCATCTCGGGCGAGTTCGGCAGGAATTTGTCCGCCGCGATCTGCGTATAGAGGCGCTGCGAAATCGGGAAGCCCTGCTCCGCCAGCGCGATAGCCGGCTCGAACAGCTTGGCCCAAGGCAGCTTGCCGTGCTGGCGATGCGCCATTTCCAGCGCGCGCAACACGCCAGGCGTACCCACCGAGCGGCCGCCGATCTGCCCGTCGCTGAAGCTCATGGGCTTGCCATCGGGGCGCAGGAAGAGATTCTCGTCGGCGCCAGCGGGCGCGGTCTCGCGGCCGTCATAGGCCTGCACGCGCTTGCCGTCCCAGTACATGATGAAMGCGCCGCCGCCGATGCCGGTGGCCTGCGGCTCCACCAGCGTCAGCACAGCCTGCATGGCGATCGCGGCATCGATCGCGGTACCGCCCGCGCGCAGGATCTTGCGGCCGGCTTCGGTAGCCAGGGGATTGGCGGCCGCGGCCATATGCTTGTCGGCATAGGTGGTGGTCATGCCCTGCCGGTAGCCGGACGACACTTCCGGTGCGGGCGGCATCGCCGTAGCGGCGGGAGCCGGGGCCACGGGAGGCGCGCTGGTCTGCGTCGAGCAGGCGCCTAGCAGCGCAAGCGCCGCGGCGGCGGCGAGCGGGCCGCGCCATAGCGCCGATGAATATGCCTGGGGTGCCATGCAATCGTCCTCCTGGGGGGAAAAATGCTCATTGTATGGCGCTCGGGCGCTGCTGCGGCACCCTTGGCGCACACCTCAGGGACAGCACCGATGGACCGCGTCAGGCAAACGTGGGCCGGCCTGTCCCGCGCGGCGCGATCTGCACTCGCCGTCCCCTTTTGAATTTTTTCCACCCGACTTAACCCCGCCAGCCGGGCTGCTTCGTTTCACTGACAGCGCCCTGCCGCCGGCATCGCCGGCGCGGCCCTTCAGGAGAAAAAGAAATGCTCAAGCGCCTGGGAGTCCTGGCTACTGCCTTTGTACTGGCCGCATGCGGCGGCCATCCGGCGACTGCTCCGACCTCGCCAACGCGAGACGGCAACGCCGAACCGGCCACAAGCCAACCGCTCGCGCCGCCGCCAGCCATGCCCGCCCAGCCCGTGCCCGCGAGCAAGGCCGGCGACGCCGCCACGCACGCCAGGGAGACAGCCGCCGGAGCCGTCGCCGATACGCGCGTCATGCGCGCCCAGCCGCCGGCGCCCCTGACCCTGATGGCCCACCCCATGCCCTACCCGCAGCCCCAGGCCGAGCCGGATCGCGAGCGCTATGGCGCCATCGACGAGAACGGCGTGCAGCTGGTTGCGCAGGCGCCCGTCTCCACCTTCAGCATCGATGTCGACACCGGCAGCTACAGCAATGTGCGCCGCCTGCTCAACGCCGGCCGCTTGCCGCCCGCCGATGCGGTGCGGGTGGAGGAGATGGTCAACTATTTCCCCTACGACTACGCGCAACCGCGCGATGGCCGTCCCTTCGCCGTGCACGCCGACGCCGCACCCGCGCCGTGGCACGCGCACAACGTGCTGCTGCGCATCGGCATCAAGGCGGCCGACGCGGCCCGCGACAGCCTGCCGGCGGCCAACCTGGTCTTCCTGGTCGATGTGTCGGGCTCGATGTACTCGGCCGACAAGCTGCCACTGCTGAAATCCTCGCTCAAGCTGCTGACGAATGTCCTGCGCCCGCAGGACCGCATCACCCTGGTCACTTACGCCAGCGGCACGCGCGTCGTCCTGCCGCCCACGCCCGGCAGCGACAAGGCCGTCATCGCGGCGGCGATCGACTCACTGGTCGCGGGCGGCTCGACAGCCGGCGCGAACGGCATCGCGCTGGCCTACCAGGCCGCGCAGCAGAGCTTTATCGCGGGTGGCATCAATCGCGTACTGCTCGCCACCGACGGCGATTTCAACGTGGGCATTACCGACTTCCGCCAGCTCAAGTCGCTGGTCGCCGAGAAGCGCAAGTCGGGCGTCTCGCTGTCCACGCTGGGCTTTGGCACCGGCAACTACAACGACCAGCTGATGGAGCAGCTCGCCGATGCGGGCGACGGCGCCTACTCCTATATCGACAACCTGATGGAAGGCCAGAAGGTGTTGGTGGAGGAGTTCAGTTCCACGCTCGCCACGGTGGCGCGCGACGTCAAGATCCAGGTCGAATTCAACCCCGCCACGGTCAGGGAATACCGCCTGATCGGCTACGAGAACCGTGCGCTCAAGCGCGAGGATTTCAACAACGACAAGGTCGATGCGGGCGACATCGGCGCCGGGCACACCGTGACCGCGCTCTATGAGCTGACCCTGACGGACCAGCCCGGCCTGCTTGACCCGCTGCGCTACCAGCCGGCCAGCCCCACCGCCAGGCCGGGCAAGGGCGCCGCCGGCGAGCTGGCCCACATCAAGCTGCGCTACAAGCTGCCGCAGGCCCAGGCCAGCGAGTTGATGGACCTGCCCGTGCAGGCCGCTTCGGTGCGGCCGCTGGCGCAGGCCGACGATGCCTTCCGCTTTGCCACGGCGGTAGCGGGCTTTGGCCAGGTGCTGCGCGGCGGCAACCATGTCGGCGGCTGGACCTACGCCGACGCGCGGGCCCTGGCGCTGGGCGCGCGCGGCACCGACCGCTTCGGCTATCGCGGCGAGTTCATCAAGCTGATCGACCTGGCCCAGTCCTTGTCGACGCGCGCGCCGCTGGCGCAGGACGACGGGCCTGCCAGGGGGCAGCCACGCTGAAACCGCCATCGGCCGGGCTGCCCGCGCGCGCCGCCCGGCACGGACATCCCGACCCGCACGACAGCGGGCGGGGCTGTCATATACTGCCGCGCATGCATGCCTCCACGCCTGGCGCCCCGCCGCCCACCCCACCCTCCGGACTGTCCGCGCTGCCTGACACCGACCTGATGCTGCTGGTCGCCAACGGCCTGATCGAGCAGCCGGTGGCCGAGCTGTTTCGCCGCCACAACGCGGCGCTATACAACTATGTGGCCTGGCTCTGCCAGGGCAATGCCGGCGAGGCCGAGGACATGACGCAGAAGACCTGGGTCAAGCTGATGACCCGCTGCGGCGACTACCAGCCCAGCGCGGCCCTGCGCACCTTCCTGTTCCAGATCGCGCGCAATACCTGGCTGGACCAGTTGCGCGGCGCCTACGAGCGCCAGCGCGACACGCTCGACGAGGGCCACCTCGCCCTGCCGTCCGACGACCTGAGCCCCGAGGCCGAGGCGCAGCTGCGGCAGAACCTGCAAGGCGTGCGGCAAGCGTTGCTGGCGCTGCCGGCGGCGCAGCGCGAAGTGATCGTGCTGCGCTTTTTCAGCGAGATGAGCGTGGAGGAAATCGCCCTGACGCTGGGCGAGAAGTTCGAGACCATCAAGAGCCGGCTGCGCTATGCCTTCGCGCGGCTGCGCGATAGCCTGGCGGCCACGGCGTCGCAGGAGCGGCTGCCATGAGCGCGGACGAACGACTCATTGCCGGCGAAGACCGGCTCGCGGCACTGCTGCGCGAGGTGCCCGCCTTTGTGCCGCCAGCCTCGCTGGAGGCTGCGGTGATGGCCGCCGCGCGCGCCGAGCAAGCGGCCCGGCAGATGACCCGGCAAGCGGCCGCGCCATTGCCGCCCGCCGCCTTGCCGGCCAGGGTCCGGGCCTACACCGAGCAAGCCGACAACCCCGCCGTCGATGACGAACTGGCATTTGGCCCGCCAGCCGGACTGGAGGCATCGGTCATGGCGGAAGCCGCGCGGCTGCAGGTAGCACAGGCCGCCCGCCGCAGCGCCGTACTGGAGGAAGTCCGGCGCGGCGACGCGCCGCAGAGCGTGCTTGGCGCGCCGGTTAGCGCGGCGGCACAGGCCTGGCTGCGCGAACAGGCGCAGGCCGCGCAACAGGCTTCCGACGAACAGGCTGCGGCCAAGCCGGAGCGCGCACGCCGTGCCCGGCGCTGGTGGCCCGCGCTGGGCGTGCTCGCCGGCACCCTCGGCGTGGGTGTCTTGTCGCTGCAGATCGTGTTGCGCCAGCTTGACCTGCGCGACGGCGAGATCACGCTGCCGGCCAAAGCGCCCGCGACGGAAAGCGCAAAGCGTGCGCCTGCCGCGCCGGCAATGCACGCGGAGGCAGGCAAGCCGGCAGCGGAACCAACGCAAGCCGCGTCCGCCAGGCAGCCTGCATCGCCACAGGCGGATGCCAAGGCGCCACCAGCCCCGGCAGCCGCACCCGGGCCATCGGCAGCCCAGGCGCCAGCAGCCAGCCCGGCCGCAACGGCCAACGCCCAGCCCAGTCGCGCGCCCGCTGCGGAGGCGCAGGCCAGGACCGCTCCGCGCGAGTCCGACATGCTGGCGGAGCACCGCCCGGCTGCCGCGCCGGTGATTCGCGCGCCGGCACCGATGGCATCGATGGCACCCATGCCGCCGATGGCTTCCGTCGCGCCTCCGGCCCCGGTCGCGCCTATCGCGCCGCCGGCGCCGGCTCCCGCCATCGAGCCGCCGCGCTTTGCGCTGCGAGCCAGCCCGGCACCGCAGGCCGAGACGGCGCGCGCACCTGCGGCCAGGGGACAAAAACTGGCGGCATGGACAATGAGCCTGCGGGAAGAACCTCAGTTGGCAGTAGAGCGCCTGATGTCGGATGCGCCAGGCACCGGATCCGCCGCCGGTGCGCCGCTTGCGCTGCGCATCACAGCGGCGGCACCCGCTAGCCCCGAGGTCCGGGCCTGGGTCGAACGGCTATGGCAAGCCGTGCCAGCCGAACGCCGCCCGCCGCTGCCTTACGCGGTACAGGCTGACAGCACGCTGCCCCCGGCCACCGTGCGCATCGAGCGACAGGCCGATAACGCGCCTTGACGGGCAACGCCGCGCGGCGGGCCGCGCCACCCTCAGCAAAGGGAGTCAGGTCTGCGCCGCCTCGCCAAGGCCACCGCCCAGCGAGGTGATCACGGCCATCAACTGTTCTCTCAGCCAGCGATTGGCTCCGTCGTTCTCGCCGCCCGCGTGCCAGTAAAGGTGCAACTCCAGTGAGGGCACCTTGAAGGGCAGCGACAGCAGCCGGTTGGCATAGGGTTCGTTGGCGATGCGCGCGTAGCGCAGCGGCAGCGTGGCCAGCAGGTCGGTGCAGCTCACCACGCGGCAAGCCGCGGCGTAGTGCTGACAGCGCAGACGCACCCGGCGCGTCAATCCCATCCGGTGCAGCGCCTGGTCCTCCAGGCCGGCACCACGCCGGCGCGAAGACACATGCACGTGTTCGGCGGCCAGGTAGCGGTCCAGCGTCAGTTCCTTCTTCACCAGCGGATGATCGCGGCGGGCCAGCACCACCATTGGGTCGGCCATGAAGGGCGCGTGGTGGATCGCGGGCGACACCGGCAGCAGGATATCGATGGCGGCGTCGAGCGTGCCGGCCAGCAGTTCGGACTCCATCTCGCGCCGGTCGAAGCGGATTGCCGCGATTTCCACCTGCGGCGCGACGGCGGTCACCCGCGCCATCAGGGGCGGCAGCAGGGTCGACTCCAATGCATCGCGCATGCCGATGGTGAATCGCCGCACGGTGGCCGCCGGATCGAAATGCGGCGTATCTTGCAGGGTGCGCGCGAACGATTGCAGCGCGGTGCGCACCTCGGCGGCCAGCGAGCGCGCCAGCGGCGTGGGCGCCATGCCCTGCCCGCGCCGCTCGAACAGCGGATCGTCGAACAGGTTGCGCAAGCGCCCCAGCGCATGGCTGACCGCGGGCTGGGTCAGGTTAAGCTGGCGCGCGGCGGCCGTGATGCTGCCTTCGCTATGGATAGCGTCGAACACCACGAAGAGATTCAGGTCGATCCGGGATAGCTGCATGGCAGGCATTCTGGCATGGAATGCACCGCATTGATACTGGCAAATCCAGAAAATTCATTTTTCTAATTACCTGGATTACGGTACAGTCCTCTTCAGTCGGCGCGAACCGCGTCCGCCGGTGCCGGAAACGGCGCGCAGCAACCCGCTGCGGCCCCACCGGAAACCGGCCTCATTCTGAGGTGGAGGAGACAACATGCAATTCGAGTACACGCCCAAGGTCAAGGAAATGCAGGCCCGCCTGCTGGCCTTCTTCGACAAGCACATCTATCCGAACGAAAAGCGTTTCTACGCGGAAATCCAGGCCAATCGCCAGGCCGGCAACGCCTGGGTGCCGACCAAGGTGATCGAGGAACTCAAGCCGCTGGCCCGCGAAGCCGGCCTGTGGAACCTGTTCCTGCCCCACTCCAAACGTGCCCCGGAAGGCCTGTCCAATCTCGAATACGCGCCGCTGTGCGAAATCATGGGCCGGGTGCCCTGGTCGGCCGAAGTCTTCAACTGCGCCGCGCCCGACACCGGCAACATGGAAACGCTGGAGCGCTACGCTTCGGAAGCCCTCAAGGACAAGTGGCTGGAGCCGCTGCTGCGCGGCGAGATCCGCTCGGCCTTCCTGATGACCGAGCCGGCCGTGGCCTCGTCGGACGCGACCAATATCTGCTGCAGCATCCGCCGCGACGGCGACGATTACGTGATCAACGGCACCAAGTGGTGGTCGTCGGGCGCAGGCGACCCCCGCTGCCACGTCTACATCGTGATGGGCAAGACCGATCCGGAAGCGGGCCGCCATGAGCAGCAATCGATGATCGTGGTGCCGGCCGATACGCCGGGCATCACCATCAAGCGCTTCCTGCCAGTGTTCGGCTACGACGACGCGCCGCACGGCCACATGGAAATCGAACTGAAGGACGTGCGCGTGCCGGCCGCCAACATCCTGCTGGGCGAAGGCCGCGGTTTCGAGATCGCCCAGGGCCGCCTCGGCCCGGGCCGCATCCACCACTGCATGCGCAGCATCGGCGTGGCCGAGCGCGCGCTGGAACTGCTGTGCAAGCGCGCCCTGTCGCGCGTCGCCTTCGGCAAGCCGGTGGCCGCCCAGGGCGTGACGCGCGAACGCATCGCCGAAGCCCGCTGCGAGATCGAAATGGCTCGCCTGCTGACGCTCAAGGCCRCCTACATGATGGACACCGCGGGCAACAAGGTGGCCAAGGCCGAGATCGCCATGATCAAGGTAGTGGCGCCGAACATGGCGCTGAAGGTGATCGACTGGGCCATCCAGGTGCACGGCGCCGCCGGTGTCTCGGACGATTTCCCGCTGGCTACGTGGTGGGCGCACCAGCGCACCCTGCGTCTGGCCGACGGCCCGGACGAGGTGCACCGCAATGCCATCGCCAAGCTGGAACTGGCCAAGCACATGGGCGTGAATTCGGACGAGATCAACATGCCGGTCACGCGCGGTTTCTAAGCCGCAACCCGCACCGTTGCCGGCCCTGCCGGCAACATGGAAAACGCGCAGCCTGTCTGCGCGTTTTTTTCTTCTGTGCTTAAATCGCGCGGTTCACCACGTGCCACGCCAGTGGTTGACGTGGCGGTCACCCCTTCGCAGCCAGGAGCCCCATCCGATGATCGACGTCTACAGCTGGCCTACGCCCAACGGCCACAAGGTTCACATCATGCTCGAGGAGTGCGGCCTCGAGTACAAGGTCCACCCCGTCAATATCGGCGCCGGCGACCAGTTCGAGGCCGACTTCCTCAAGATCAGCCCGAACAACAAGATCCCGGCCATCGTCGATCCCGACGGCCCCGACGGCCAGCCCATCTCGCTGTTCGAGTCCGGCGCCATTCTGCTGTACCTGGCCGGCAAGACCGGCAAGTTCCTGCCCGAAGATGTGCGCGGCAAGTACGACGCGCTGCAGTGGCTGATGTTCCAGATGGGCGGCGTCGGCCCGATGCTGGGCCAGGCGCACCATTTCCGCATGTATGCGCCCGAGAAGATCGAATACGCCATCAACCGCTACACCAATGAGGCTCGCCGCCTCTACGGCGTCATCGACAAGCAATTGTCGGAGCATGCCTGGCTGGCGGGCGACGCGTACTCCGTGGCCGACATCGCCACCTTCCCCTGGCTGCGCAGCTGGCAGAACCAGGGCGTGGAAATGGACGACTACCCGCACCTCAAGCGCTGGTTCAACGAGATCGCCGAGCGCCCGGCGGTCAAGCGCGGGGTGGAAGTGCTGGCCATGGAACGCAAGCCCATCCGCGATGAGAAGTCGCGGGAAGTCCTCTTCGGCGCCAAGCAATACCAGCGCCGCTGAGCATCCGCCCGAAGCAGCCCCGGGGGACCGCGCGCGCGTGGCGTCAATGCAGACAGACGGACCGCAGCGCGGCCTCGCCCACCACATGCGCCGGCGCCTGCAGGCAGCACAGCAGGCTCGCCACGGGATGGAGCGCATCGATCCGATACGTTTCATCGGGATCCGGCGCGAAGACCATGCCGGGCTGCAGGTAGGCCACCTCGCGCTCGGCATGCGGCCAGGGCGAATGCCACTGCAGGCACAGCGTCCCCTCATGGCAGGCCGCCCAGTTCAGCCCGCCCGCGCGCAGGCGCATCGCCCATTCCGGCTCGCCCTCCCCAAGCGAGACAAAGGCCGCGTTGACCCGCAGCACGCCAGGCGCGGAACGCGCCTGGCCTTCGGCCAGCCCTGGCGCGAAGCATCCCGAGCGCACCGACACGCCGCTCACCTCGATCGTCTCGGCGCCGGGTGTAGCCCGCCAGCGCTCCGCCTGGCCCGTGGCAAACGCATCGTAGCTGCTGGTGATGCCCGCCCCCACCAGCCCGACGGCATTGGGATCCAGGATGGCGCGGATCATTACGGCGTCCTGCAGCACCGCCAGATCCAGGCGCTCGGCCTGACGCAGCGCGTACAAGCCGCCGGCGGACAACAGCACGGGGGCGCCGCCCACCGGCGTCAGCTTGATGGTGCCGTACAGACAGGCCCACCACTCGGCACGGGCGGTGACGATACCTGACTGCATCGCGCCCTCCGGCAGGAAGATGTAGTCGCCGCTGCTGCCCAGCCCGGCGGCCTCCGGCACCACCCTCACCTGCAAACCGACGCGCAACTGCGAAGCGCTTCCGCCCGCCAGTATTTCGCCGCGCATCTGTGCGTCGAACAACGAAAAAATACGCATGGCACTTCCTTCTCCGCGTAGTGGAAAAATGCAGCGCCGCGCTTCCCCGTGGGTTGGAGTCCCCGATGTCGTGATGCCCAAGGCTTTGGTTGCCTGGTTTCTTGGTTTCTTGGTTTTCTGGTTTTGCCGCTGCCTGGCCGCCCGGTATCGGCTCGCACAGGTGCCCGGCAGCGTTCGTAACACTCGGAAAAGCTTTTACCGAGCACTCGCGGGCATCATCCACAGGTTTTCCGAACGCATGCCGCCTGCAGCAGGCGCCAACGTATTCGCCAATGGCAACCGCGATAAAAAACGGCCGAAACCTCTTCAAACGAGGGGCAAAACCGAGCGTTCCTGCCCATCGACCATGCCAGCACTCTGCGTGTCTCGCCCAGTAACCTATAGTGCGTCCTACTATAAAGCGTCGCCACAAAGAGGTCAATAACTTAGCCTCGACCCGTTCTCCATTACGCATAGAGCCATGGTCGGTGATCCTCTCAAGCTGTTTGGACTGCACCTTGCGGAGTTGCGCAAACAGCGTGGCTGGTCGCAGGAGAAGCTTGCTCTCGAAAGCGGAATGGCACGCTCCTACCTGAGCGGTATCGAGCGCGGGATGCGCAACGTTTCCCTGATCAATATCTGCGCGCTGGCAGGCACGCTCGGCGTAAGCGCCAGTGAAATGCTCAACTTCAACAGCGGTGACGGCCAGAGCGGCGCCCTCGTGCTGGAGCAGAAGTGCGCCGAGTTCAATATCACGCCGGCGCAGCGTGTCACCGTGCGCCATATGGCACTGATGACCGACACCGAGCAGGATGTGATCGCGTCGGTGGCGCGCACAATCGCCGTCCGGGCCATGCAGCAGACCTAGCGGCCCGGCGCCCAGAGCGCCCCGGGCCGCGCGCGGCAGCCAGGCTCAGCCGGCGGCGGCCGGCGCATCCACTGCCAGCAGTTCGGCAAAGCGTGCCGCGTCGAGGTTGGCCCCGCACACGATCAGCGCCACCTTTTTCCCCGCCAGTGTTTCGCGCAGCGGCCCCAGCAACGCCGCGGTGGACACCGCCGTAGCCGGCTCCGTGGCCAGCTTCATGTCGCGGTAGAGGATGCGCATGGCGTCACGTATCGCCGCGTCGGATACCCGCACCATGCCGTCGACAAACTGGCGGCACACGCCGTAGCTGTAATCGAGCGCATACGGCGCGCCCAGGCTGTCGGCAATCGTCCTGACCCGCTCCAGGGCCTGCGGCCGCCCGGCCTCGAAGCTGCGGTTCATGGCATCGGCGCCATCCGGCTCGGCCCCATAGACCCGGCAGGCCGGATTGATCTGCTTGACCGCCGCGGCGATGCCGCCGCACAGCCCGCCGCCGCCCACCGGCACCACCACCGCATCTAGCCCGCTCACCTGGCGCATCAGTTCCAGCCCCACGGTCGCGGTGCCCTGCGCGATCAGCGGGCCGTCGTACGGGTGCACCATGGTGCGCCCCTCCTGCTCGACCAGTTGCAGCGCGTGGTCGAAGGCCGCGTGTATGTCCGGTAACAACAGCACCTCGGCCCCGGCCTCGCGGCAGGCGGCCATGCGCGCCGGACTGGCGCTGGCCGGCATCGCCAGCTTGGCGCCAACGCCAGCCACCTTTGCCGCGTGGGCTACCGCCATGGCATGGTTGCCCGCACTGGCCGCCACCACGCCACGCGCGCGCGCCGCGCCGTCCATGCGCTCGATACTGTTGAGCGCGCCGCGCAGCTTGAAGGTGCCGGTGATCTGGAACAGTTCCAGCTTGAGCCATACCTCGGTGGCGGGATCGAGCTGCTGCATGGCGCCGGTCTGCCAGCGCCACACGGGCGTCTCCAGCACCTTGCCCTGGAGCCGGCGCGCGGTCTCCTGGATGTCGGGCAGGCTGGGATAGCGGGCGTGCGCGCGCAGGTCGGAAAGATCGGACATCGGGTGTTCTCCATCGAATCGGTTGGTCGCGTGCAGGCCCCATGGCCGTGCACGGCAAGGGAGGGACCACGGGCCACCGAGCACCAGCCAAAGCCGCAGCTCAGCGACCCCGGATAATTCGAATAATGGAGAACGAGAAGGAGGAGGACAGGCGGGACGTGGGCTGCCCGGCGCCCGCGCATGCAGCGGCGCCACCGGTAGCGGTGTCGCGGCAATGCGAAGAAGGGGCGGGCGATGTCGACGTCATGGACCGGCCAGTATGCCACAAGCGGTGGCCACCGCAAACACGGAGCAGGGCCGCGCCGACATGCGGTACGCGCCGTCGTTGAAGACGCGATTGCGGCGGCCGCGCGTTACACGCCCAGCATGCCCTGGCGCTCGATAAAGGCGATCACCTGGTCCAGCCCCTGCCCCGACTTCACGCTGCCCATCACGAACGGGCGTACGCCGCGCATCTTGCGCGCATCGCTTTCCATGATGTCCAGGTTGGCGCCCACATAGGGGGCCAGGTCGGTCTTGTTGATCACCAGCAGGTCCGACTTGGTGATGCCGGGGCCGCCCTTGCGCGGGATCTTCTCGCCGCCGGCCACGTCGATCACGTAGATGGTCAGGTCCGACAACTCCGGGCTGAAGGTGGCGGCAAGATTGTCGCCGCCGGACTCGATGAAGACGATATCGGCATCGGGAAACTTCGCCAGCATGCGGTCGACCGCCTCCAGGTTGATCGAGGCATCTTCGCGGATCGCGGTATGCGGGCAGCCGCCCGTTTCCACGCCCATGATGCGCTCGGCCGGCAGGGCCCCGGAGATGGTCAGCAGCCGCTGGTCTTCCTTGGTGTAGATATCGTTGGTGATGGCGACCAGGTCATAGCGCTCGCGCATGGCCTTGCACAGCATCTCCAGCAAGGTGGTCTTGCCGGAACCGACGGGGCCGCCCACGCCGACGCGCAACGGGGGATTCTTCTTGGTACGGGCCTGGGTCATGATGAGAGTCTTGTCCTGGTAATCGTCTGGTTGCCGCGGTGGCCCGCTCAGGAACGGAACAGCCGGGAGTATTGCGTTTCGTGCCGCGCGGACAGCAGGCCCAGCATCGGGGAAAAAGTAGACAGCATTGGCGGCTCGGCATCGGCGCGGCGCACCGCCTCGTCGACGGTTGCGAGCACCGCGGGATGCAGCCGGCGCAGGATGTGCTGCCCCGCCACCTGGCCCAGCGGCACCGCCTTGAGGGCGGCGGACACCTGGTTCTCGGCCCAGCTGAAGCAATAGGCCGCCAGCCCGTCGCGCTCGCCAACGTCCAGCGCCACGCAAGCCGCGGCGAAGGCGGTCGGCAGGCATACCGGCGACAGCACCGCGAGCTGCGCGCGCAGTGCGGCGTCGCCCCACTCCATCTGCGCCACCAGCCGGGCCAGCGACCAGCCCATCTGCTCGGTCTCCAGCCGCAGCTCCGCGCTCTCGCGCGTGGCGTGGAACCAGTTGTTCCATTCGGCCAGGCGCGTCGCGTCCAGTGTGCGCCAATGGCGATAGAGCAGCAGCCACACCGGTGCCTCGCACTGCGACTGCACATCCAGCAGGTTGCTGCGCACCCATTGCTCCGCGCTGCCGGCATCGCGCACGATGCCGCAGTCGATGGCCGCCTCCAGCCCTTGAGAATAGCTGAAGCCGCCGATCGGCAGCGCGGGGGAGGCCAGGTGCAGCAGGGAGATGAGCTGGGAGAGTTGGGTCATGGAACGACTGCGCACTGAAGGTCAGTGCTTGTGCCCGCAATGCTCGTCATGGACATGCGGCGCAAGATCGTGGTCGTGCTTATGACCATGTTCATGGCTGTGCGCGTGCCCGTGGTCATGCTCATGCTCATGCCCGTGATGCTCATGAAACACCGCCTGCGCCGCGGCGTAGTCCTCGGCGAAAGTGGCATCGTGACCGTGCTTGTGCCCGCCGCCGTAGGCGCCGGCCTCGGGCTCGAACGGCAGCTCGGCGCGCTCGGCCTGCACGCCAAGGCGGGCCAGCATGTCCGCCAGCACCGGGTCGTACTCCAGCCGCAGGTAGTCGCGCCCCACTTCCACCGGCGTGTGCCGGTTGCCCAGGTGATAGGCCGCGCGCATCAGCGCCTGCGGATCACTGGCTCCCACCTGCAGCACGGACTCCGGCGCGGCGAGCACCTCGACGAAGACTCCGCTCTCGGTGACCAGCAGATCGCCGCCGCGCAGCACGGTGCCGCGCGGCAGAAACAAGGCGACTTCCTCTCCGCTATCGAGGGTGGCGCGCAGGCGGCTCTTGCTGCGCTCGGCGAAAGGCAGCACCAGCTTGGGCGCGCGGCGCACCAGCACGGCGGCGATGCCATGCGGGGCGCTGAGGTGTTTGTCGATCTTTTGCAAAGGGGGCCTTCAAAAAAGGAAATAGCGCTGCGCCATCGGCAGCACGGTAGCCGGCTCGCAGATCAGCAACTGGCCGTCGGCCACCACCTGGTACGTCTCGGGATCCACCGTGACGTTCGGCTGCCAGTCATTGTGCACCATGTCGCGCTTGCTGACGGTGCGCGTACCGCGTACCGCCGAAAGCACCTTCTCCAGTCCATAGCGGCCGCCCACATCGGCTGCCAGCGCGGCCTGCGAGACAAAGGTCAGCGAAGACTTGTGCAGGGCCCGGCCGGCAGCGGCGAACATCGGCCGGTAGTGCACCGGCTGCGGCGTCGGGATCGATGCGTTGGGATCTCCCATCGCTGCCGCGGCGATCATCCCACCCTTGAGGATCAGGCTCGGCTTGACGCCGAAGAAGGCCGGCTTCCACAGCACGAGGTCGGCCCACTTCCCCACCTCGATCGAGCCCACCTCATGCGCGATGCCGTGCGTGAGCGCGGGGTTGATGGTGTACTTGGCGATGTAGCGCTTGACGCGGAAATTGTCATGCCCGCCGCGCGCATCTCCGGGATCGCCGGGCAGCTTGCCGCGCTGCGCGGCCATCTTGTGCGCGGTCTGCCAGGTGCGGATGATGACCTCGCCGACCCGGCCCATGGCCTGCGAGTCGCTGGAGATCATCGAGAAGGCGCCGAGATCGTGCAGGATGTCCTCGGCGGCAATCGTCTCGCGGCGGATGCGGCTTTCCGCGAAAGCGATGTCCTCGGCGATCGACGGGTCCAGGTGATGGCACACCATCAGCATGTCGAGGTGTTCGTCGAGCGTGTTGATGGTGTAGGGCCGCGTCGGGTTGGTCGACGACGGCAATACGTTGGGCTCGCCGCACACCTTGATGATGTCTGGCGCGTGGCCGCCGCCCGCGCCTTCGGTATGGTACGTATGAATGGTGCGGCCCTTGAACGCAGCCACCGTAGCCTCGACGAAACCGGCCTCGTTGAGCGTATCGGTATGAATCGCCACCTGCGTATCGGTGGCATCCGCCACGCCCAGGCAGGTGTCGATCGCCGCCGGCGTGGTGCCCCAGTCTTCATGCAGCTTGAGCCCGATGGCGCCGGCCTCGACCTGCTCCGTCAGCGGCCCCGGCTGGCTGGCGTTGCCCTTGCCGAGCAGGCCGATATTCATCGGATAAGCCTCGACCGCCTGCAGCATGCGCTCCATGAACCAGGGGCCAGGCGTCACGGTGGTGGCAAACGTCCCCGTCGCGGGCCCGGTGCCGCCGCCGATCATGGTGGTGACGCCGCTCATCAGCGCTTCTTCGATCTGCTGCGGGCAGATGAAGTGGATGTGGCTGTCGATGCCGCCGGCGGTGACGATCATGCCCTCGCCCGCGATCACTTCGGTGCCGGGACCGACGACGATGGTCACGCCTGGCTGGATGTCCGGATTGCCGGCCTTGCCGATCGACGCGATGCGGCCATCCTTGAGACCGATGTCGGCCTTGACGATGCCCCAGTGATCGACGATCAGCGCATTGGTGATGACGGTGTCGACGCAGTCCTTCGCCATGCGCTGGCTCTGCCCCATGCCGTCGCGGATCACCTTGCCACCGCCGAACTTCACCTCCTCGCCGTAGATGGTGAAGTCCTTCTCCACCTCGATGATGAGCCCGGTGTCGGCCAGCCGCAGGCGGTCGCCGGTGGTGGGGCCGAACATCTCGGCATAGGCCTGCCTGGAGATTTTCACGCTCATCACAGCGCTCCCATGATCTTGCCGTTGAAGCCGTAGACGATGCGCGCGCCGGCCAGCGCCACCAGCTCCACCGTGCGGCTCTGGCCCGGCTCGAAGCGCACCGCGGTGCCGGCGGCGATATTGAGCCGGAAACCGCGGGTGGCCTCGCGGTCGAAATCCAGCGCGGGATTGGTCTCGTAGAAATGGAAATGCGAGCCGACCTGGACCGGACGGTCGCCGGTGTTGGCCACCGTCACGCTCACCGTGGGGCGGCCGGCATTGAGTTCGATCTCGCCCTCTGCGGGCATCAGTTCACCGGGGATCATGCTGGTTTCCTTGTCGAGATCAGGCAACCATCAGGCCGACGCCATAGAGCGCCACGCCGGCGCCCGCCAGCCGTGCCAGCCAACCGGCCTGGCGGCGCAGCGCGCCGCCCAGGCCGATGCCGGCCAGGTGCAGCGTCATGGTGGCGACAGCGAAGCCGCCGACATAGGCCACCACCGCGGGCAACGCGCCAGCCGTGGCCGGCAGCTCGGCGCCATGCGCGTAGCCATGAAAGACGGCGAAGCCCCCGACGATGGCCATGCCCGCCCACGCCGGCAGCCTGGCACGCAGCGCCACCAGCACGCCGATCACCAGCAGCGATGCGGCAATCATCGGCTCCACCAGCGGCAGGCCGAGGCCGCTCAGCCCGAGCGCCGCGCCGGCCAGCATCAGTGCAACGAACACAAAAGGCATGCGCAGCGCCTCGCGCGGCGAGCGTGCTCCCAGCGCGCTCCACACGCCCACGCCCGCCATGGCGAGCAAGTGGTCCATGCCGGTGAAGGGATGCAGCAGGCCCGCCCACAGGCTGGCGCCGACCGTGGCGGCATCGTGGCCGGGATGGGCGAAGGCCGCGGCGCTGGCAAGCGCCAGCGGGACACCCGCCATGGCGGCCCTGGCGGCGCGCGAGCGATTGGAACGGTTCATGTCTTGACCTCGTGTTTTCGTTCAGTGGTTCGGCAGGCCTGGCGTGCGCAAGCAAAGCGCTCGCCCGTCTCAGACGATCGGATGATGCACAGTGACCAGCTTGGTGCCATCGGGGAAGGTGGCTTCCACCTGGATCTCGGGGATCAGTTCGGCCACCCCCTCCATCACATCTTCGCGCGTGAGCACCGTGGTGCCTTCGTGCATCAGCTCGGCCACGGTGCGGCCATCGCGCGCGCCTTCCATGATGGCCGCCGTGATCAGGGCCACCGCCTCGGGATAGTTGAGCTTGAGCCCGCGCGCGCGGCGGCGCTCGGCCAGCAGCGCGGCGGTGAAGATCAACAGCTTGTCCTTCTCTCGCGGAGTCAGTTCCATCTTGGTATTCCCGTAGTTTCTTGTTCTGCATGTCCGGTACGCGGCCGGCAAGCGCCTACGTCGCCCACAGCCTCAGCGGCCTGGCGGCAACGCCGTGGATGGGCTCGCGCAATGCGCTCCATGCGCTTACCATCAGATGCCTGACCGCCTCCATCTGCGCACCCAGCACGCGCAGCAGCAGCATGGACTGGCCATCCTGCTCAAACCGCGTCACGCCGGCACGCAGGTCCGGCCCATACGGCAGCCGTTCGGCAAGCGCTTCGGCCAGTTCCTGCGTGGCACCCTCGCCCACCGCCCACAGCGTGCCCATCACATTGAGCCCATCCAGCCCGGCCACCGCATGCCGCAGCGCGGAGCCGGCGTCCAGTTGCGCGCTTTCGATCCACAGCGGGCGCGTACCGCCATTCACCGTGGTCTCCATGACCAGCGATCCGCGCGCCCACGTTTCGCCGCTGGCCTGGCGGCCCAGCACGACGGCATCCCAGCCGATCGCGCTGGCGCCGGGCGCCACCGTCACGGTGGTGGCAAGGCGCGCGTGCGCGTCGTCGAATACGATGTTTTCCTGCGGCAGCCAGTCCACCCGCGCGCCGGCTTGCAGCGTCAGCGTGACGCGTTGCGCGGCCTCGCGGCCGAGCGACTTGTACCACTTGGTGGCGCCGGGCGTCGCCAGCACCGCATGGGCGCCCGCCTCCACCGTCACCTCGATCTCCAGGCTGTCGCCGCCGGCCACGCCGGCGGGCGGATGCAGGATCACCACGTGGCAGATCGCCCCCCCTGCGCCCTCTGGATAGAGCGGCTTTTGCACCAGCAATGGCCCCCGGTGGCGGCGCTCGGCCAGCACACTGCGTTCGCCGCGCGCGGCAAACCGCAGGCGCAGGCTGGCCTCCCATGCGGGCGGCACGGCAAGGGTCGAAGGAAAGTCTGGATGACGCATGGGCGATGGAAAGGCGGACGCTGCCGGTGATGCGTGGCGCGCTCGATGCGGGCATCATAGCGCGGGGTCGGTGCGGCTGGAAGCGGTATTGTCGGCGCGCGGCATCTGGCGGATTGGCATGCTCTTCGCTACTGCCGACGCAAGCTCTCTGCCCCGGCAGCCGCTTTATGTTCAGCCACGGCTCTCTCGCCGGACAAACCCACGACCTCCCTTACACCGCGATCAGCTCCCGCACCCCCTCCTCTTCCATTCTTGCCCCCTCCCCTCTCGCCACCACCTCACCGCGGCTCATCACGACGTAGTGATCCGCCAGATGCCGGGCGAACTCGTAATACTGTTCCACCAGCAGCACCGTCATGCCGAACTCGTCCACCAGCAGCCGCAGCGCGCGGCCGATGTCCTGGATGATGGAAGGCTGGATGCCCTCGGTCGGCTCGTCCAGGATCAGCAGCTCCGGCTCGCTCATCAACGCGCGGCCGATTGCCAGTTGCTGCTGCTGGCCGCCCGAGAGATCGCCGCCCCGGCGCTGGCGCATGCTGCGCAACACCGGGAACAACTGGTAGATCCGGTCGGGCACGCCGGCCGGGCGCTTCAGGCTCGCGGCGCCGATCAGCAGGTTCTCCTCCACCGTCAGGCGCGGGAATATCTCGCGTCCCTGCGGCACGTAGGCGAGCCCGGATGCCACGCGCTCGTACGGCGGCTTCTTTTCCAGCGCGTGCCCCGCCCAGCTGATGCTGCCGCTCCTCGTGGGCACCACGCCCATCAGGCATTTGAGCAGGGTGCTCTTGCCCACGCCGTTACGGCCCAGCAAGGTCGTCAGCTTGCCTTGCGGCACCTCGAAGGTGACATTGCGCAGGATGTGGCTGCCGCCGTAGAACTGGTTGAGTGCATTGACCTGCAACATGGTTTGGTTTCCTTTATCTACGCGTGCGCGCTTACCGGCCCAGATAGGATTCGATCACGCGCTCCTCGCGCTTGACGGCGTCGAGCGTGCCTTCGGCCAGCACGCTGCCTTCGGCCAGCACCGTGACCTTGCCGCTATCGCCGGCCAGCGCCGCGACAAATTCCATGTCGTGCTCCACCACCATCATTGAGCAGGTGCCGCGCAGGCTGTTCAGCAGCTGGGCCAGTTGCATGGTTTCCTCGTCGGTCATGCCGGCCACCGGCTCGTCGAGCAGCAGCAACTGCGGTTGCTGCATCAGCAGCATGCCGATCTCGAGCCGCTGCTTCTGCCCATGCGACAGCATGCCGGCCGGGCGATACGCTTCATCTTCCAGCCCCGTCAACGCCAGCGTTTCCTCGATGCGGCGATGCCCTTGCGCCCCCAGGCGCGCCCGCAAGGAAGAGAACCAGCGCTTGTCGCCCTTCATCGCCAGTTCCAGGTTCTCCCACACCTCGTGCTGCTCGAACACGGTGGGCTTCTGGAACTTGCGGCCGATGCCGGTCTGCGCGATCTTGGGCTCGGTCATGCGCATCAGGTCGATGCTCTGCCCGAGGAACACGCGCCCGCTCACATTGGCATTGCGTGGCCCGGTCTTGCCGGTGATCACGTCCATCATCGTGGTCTTGCCCGCGCCATTGGGACCGATCACGCAGCGCAGTTCGCCGTGGTCGATCGACAGCGTGAGCTGGTTGAGCGCGCGGAAGCCATCGAACTGCACAGTCACGTCTTCCAGGTAAAGGATGGGACCGTGCGAGACATCGATGACGCCGGGCTCCAGCACGCGGCCGAGGCCGGTGGTGCCCCCGCTTTCCGCCTGCTGCGCTCCGAGTGCGGCGTTCATGCTTCACCTCCGCTGCGGGTAACGTTGGCCGGCGCGCCGGCCGATGTGCCTTGTGCAACCGGGTGCCTGGCACGCATGCCGCGCACGCGCTTGATCAGGCCGATCACGCCGTCCGGCAGGTACAGCGTGACCAGCACGAACATCGCGCCCAGCAGGAACAGCCAGTACTCGGCGAAATAAGCCGTGAACATCGTCTTGGCGCCGTTGACAAGGAAGGCGCCGATGATCGGGCCGATCAGCGTGCCGCGTCCGCCCACGGCGACCCACACCGCCATCTCGATGGAGTTGGCCGGCGACATCTCGCCCGGGTTGATGATGCCCACCTGCGGCACGTAAAGCGCGCCGGCAATGCCGCATAGCACCGCCGAGAACGTCCACACGAAGAGCTTGTAGCCAAGCGGGTTGTAGCCGGAGAACATCACGCGCATCTCCGCATCGCGCACCGCCGTCACCACGCGGCCAAGCTTGGAGGTGACGATGTAGCGGCAGGCGATAAAGCCGGCCAGCAAGGCAAGGAACGTCAGCACGAACAGCGCGGTACGGGTTTCGGGCGCGGCCACGGCAAAACCGGCGATGCGCTTGAAATCGGTGAAGCCGTTGTTGCCGCCGAAGCCGGTCTCGTTGCGGAAGAACAGCAGCATCGCGGCATAGGTCATGGCCTGCGTGATGATGGACAGGTACACACCCTTGATGCGCGAGCGGAAGGCGAAGAAGCCGAACAGCCACGCCAGCACGCCGGGCACCAGCACCACCAGCAGCATGGCGTAGCCAAGATGTTCGGTGCCATGCCAGAACCACGGCAACTCCTTCCAGTCGAGGAAGACCATGAAGTCCGGCAGGTCGCTTTTGTAGACACCTTCACGGCCGATGGCGCGCATCAGGTACATGCCCATGGCATAGCCGCCGAGCGCGAAGAACAGCCCGTGGCCCAGGCTGAGGATGCCGCAGTAGCCCCACACCAGGTCCAGCGCGATCGCGGCCAGCGCGAAGCACATGATCTTGCCGATCAGCGTCAGCGCATAGGCCGACAGATGCATCGGATGGCCTTCGGGCAACAGCAGCGCGCACACCGGCACGCCGATGCCCGCCACCAGCGCGATCGCCAGCAGCGCCGCCCAGCCGCGGCCCGAGAACAGCGGCTGGCGTTCCGGCACCGCCAGCCGGAATCCGGTCGCGGATTGTTTCGATGTTGAAGTCTGCATCATGCCTCCGCGCTGCGCCCTTTGAGCGCGAACAGTCCTTGCGGGCGCTTCTGGATGAAGAGCACGATCAGCACCAGGACAAAGATCTTGGCCAGCACCRCACCGTAGAACGGCTCGATGAACTTGTTGATAAGGCCCAGCCCGAAGGCACCGATGATGGTGCCCGCCAGTTGCCCCACGCCGCCCAGCACCACTACCATGAAGGAGTCGATGATGTAGGCCTGCCCGAGGTCGGGCCCCACATTACCGATCTGCGACAAGGCGCAGCCACCGAGCCCGGCAATGCCCGCACCGAACGCGAAAGCGTAGCTATCCACTTTCCAGGTGCGCACGCCCACGCAGGCCGCCATGGTGCGGTTCTGCGTGGTGGCGCGCACGAACAGGCCCAGGCGGGTGCGGTTGAGCACGGCCCATGCCACCGCCACCACCGCCAGCGCGAACACGATGATGATCATGCGGTTGTAGGGCAACACCATCCCCGGCAGCCATTCAACGCCACCGCTCATCCAGGAGGGATTGGCCACTTCCACGTTCTGCGCGCCGAACAGCGTGCGCACCGCCTGCATCAGCAGCAGGCTCACGCCAAACGTCGCCAGCAGCGTTTCCAGCGGACGGCCGTAGAGATGGCGCAGCACCAGCCGCTCCAGCACGAAGCCAACCACGGCCGATGCCAGGAACGATGCTGGCAGCGCAAAAAGCAGGTACCAGTCGAAGGCACCGGCGAAATGCGCCCGGAATACGCCTTGCACCATATAGGTGGCGTACGCGCCGATCATCAGGAATTCTCCGTGCGCCATATTGATGACGCCGATCAGGCCATAGGTAATGGCCAGGCCCAGCGCGGCCAGCAGCAGCACGCTGCCCAGGCTCAGGCCGGCGAAGAGGTTGCCGATGAGTTCGGCGCGGCGCTGGTCGCCGCGCAGGGCATCGAGCGCCTGCTGGGCGGCGCCTCGCAGTTCGGCGTCGGGCTCGCGGTATTTGCCGGCTTCGTCACGCTCCAGCAGTGGCTGCAGCTTCTGCCGGCTTTGCGGATTGCTGTCGCGCCCGAGAATATGAATGGCTTCCAGCCGTTCGTCGCGATTGCCCTCGGCCAGCACGATATTGGCCCAGATCACATCGAGCTTGGCACGCAGGCCGGCATCGGCCTCGGCCTTGCGCGCGGCTTCCACCACCGGGCGCGAGGCGCTGCCGGGCTGGTCCAGCAGCGTGTTGACGGCCTGCGTGCGCACCGCCRCATCGG
Source organism: Cupriavidus sp. 01L45 (assembly GCF_056399885.1). Classification (NCBI taxonomy): domain Bacteria; kingdom Pseudomonadati; phylum Pseudomonadota; class Betaproteobacteria; order Burkholderiales; family Burkholderiaceae; genus Cupriavidus; species Cupriavidus sp. 01L45. Next base: position 79,669 of record NZ_JBFTSG010000015.1, read on the forward strand.
GCGATTGCAGCAGCGTGCTGCTGGCGGCACTGTCCACCAGCGCGCGCAGGCTGTTGTTAAGGGTCAGCGCTTCGAGCGCATCGGGCTTGACCGTGACCGGTTTGCCGCTGATGGCGTCCACCAGCTTGTCGCCGTCCTGGCGCACCATGCCGACGCCGGGCGCGTATTGCAGCGTATCGTCTTGCAGCGCCTTGAGAATGGGGCCCGCCTCCGCCACCGGCGCCTTGGTGAGCGCGGTGATGGCGGCAGTCTTGGCATCGAAGTCGTCTTCGGCCAGTGGCTTCAGGTCGGCCTGCGTCAGCGGCGCGGCCCACAGCGGGCACGCGGCGAGCAGCAGCAACGCTGCCAGCATGGCGCGCAACCGTGAAGCGAAAGAGAACGATAAGGGTCGGTGCATAAGGTTTGCGATCGCGCGCAGGAAGCGCGCGACCACCTTGGTCGGCGTGACGGGTTTTGCTTTGCGCCGCGGCCCTGAAGCGGCCCGCGGCAGTGAAACAAAGTCGGTTTGCTCCCCTCTCCCGAAGGCGGAGAACAAACACCGGACAGCTTGCGGGCGCGGTCTTCTCGACGCAGGCCCGCCCGCGGTCTTACATCACCTTGTCCGGCTTGCCTTCGTTACCCGCGATGAACGGGCTCCACGGCTGCGCGCGCACTGCCTTCGGCGTCTTCCACACCACCGTGAACTGGCCGTCGCCCTTGACCTCGCCGATCATCACCGGCTTGTACAGGTGATGGTTCTCGCCCATGGTCAACGTGAAGCCGTCCGGCGCCTTGAAGGTCTGGCCATACATCGCGGCGCGCACCTTGTCGGTATCGGTGGTGCCGGCCTTCTTCACGGCTTGCGCCCACATATGGATGCCCACGTAGGTGGCTTCCATCGGGTCGTTCGTCACGCGCTTGTCGCCGCCCGGCAGGTTGTTGGCCTTGACCCATGCCGCCCATTGCTTCTTGAAGGCTTCGTTTTCCGGGTTCTTGACCGACATGAAGTAGTTCCATGCGGCCAGGTGGCCCACCAGCGGCTTGGTGTCGATGCCGCGCAGCTCTTCCTCGCCGACAGAGAACGCCACCACCGGCACGTCCTTGGCCTTGAGGCCGGCGTTGCCCAGTTCCTTGTAGAAAGGCACGTTGGAGTCGCCGTTGATGGTGGAGATCACCGCGGTCTTGCCGCCTTGCGAGAACTTCTTGATATTGGCGACGATGGTCTGGTAATCGCTGTGGCCAAACGGCGTGTAGACCTCTTCGATATCCTTGTCCGCCACGCCCTTGCTCTTCAGGAAGGCCCGCAGGATCTTGTTGGTGGTGCGCGGGTAGACGTAGTCGGTGCCCAGCAGGAAGAAGCGCTTGGCGCCGCCGCCCTCCTTGCTCATCAGGTATTCCACGGCGGGAATGGCCTGCTGGTTGGGTGCGGCGCCGGTATAGAAGACGTTCTTGGACATCTCCTCGCCTTCATACTGCACCGGGTAGAACAGCAGTGAGTTCAGCTCTTCATAAACGGGCAGCACCGACTTGCGCGAAACCGAGGTCCAGCAGCCGAAGGTGACGGCAACCTTGTCCTTGGTGATCAGCTGGCGCGCCTTCTCGGCGAACAGCGGCCAGTTGGAAGCGGGATCGACCACGACCGGCTCAAGCTTGCGGCCAAGCACACCACCGCTCTTGTTGATCTCGTCGATCGTCATCAACGCCACGTCCTTGAGCGACGTCTCGGAAATGGCCATGGTGCCGGACAGCGAATGCAGGATACCGACCTTGATCGGCTCCTTGGACTGCGCCAATGCCAGCGGGCTAACACCTGCCGTTGCGAAGAATGCCGCGGCGGCTACCGCCGACAGTTTCAGCATGTCACGTCTTTTCATTGCAGCTCCCAGATTGTCGTGTTGGATAAGGAACAACGCACCCCGGGTACACCTTCTGCAACTAGCATGCCATGGCATACAAGCTTGTATACATGGTTGCACACACCGCCTGGCGAGCCTCCGGCGGCGGCCACGCGCCATGCCGCACCACGATAGTGCGGATACGTCACGCACCAAGCCAGTGCGGCGTCAGCGGCTGAATCAGATTGGGGCATCCGCCGGCGCGCATGCTGCGGCGTGACTTGCCCGAATCCCGAATCGGCTCTATGGTGGCCGTTCGCTTGCGCGCCGTGCCCTTGCCGCATATTGCGCAGACAAGCAGAAAACAGCACGACGGAGACAACCCATTGAACGCGTCAGCGGCGCCAGGGAACCAGATCGTCATCATCGGCGCGAGTGTGGCCGACATGTGCATGGGCATCCGGCTCAGGCAAGCCTGCATCGATACCTTCGTCGTCTTCGGGAATGCCGGCACGGTGGGCGGCACCTGGCGCGACAACACCTGTCCGGGCCGCGGCTGCGACATTCCCTCCCGCCTGCACCGCTTCTCCTTCGCGCCAAAGCCTGGACCGGTCCAGCGCATGCTTGCCACAGCCGGAAATCCCCGAGCGCTTCGGCCCGCTCGGGCACGTCCGCTATGGCACTGATCGCGCAGCACCTGGATTGAACGGAACCATCAAGCCGGCTTTTTGAACATCCCATCCCAACCAGCAACGCCTCCAGGCAAACCGATGACCACACTTCCGTCATACCAGCCACGCAGCGCCTGGGCCATGGCCTCGATGCTGACCTGGCTGTCGCTGATCAACTTCCTCGACAAGATCGTGCTGGGCATGGTGGCCGTGCCGCTGATGGCGGACCTGAAGCTGCCGCCGGCGGAGTTCGGCCTGATCGCCAGCAGCTTCTTCTGGCTGTTTTCGCTGTCCACCGTGCTGGTGGGATTTCTGTCCAATCGCGTGGCCACGCGCTGGCTGCTGCTGGCGATGGGCCTGTCGTGGGCCCTGCTGCAAATACCGCTGGCGCTGGCCACCTCGGCCATGACCATTCTCTTGTGCCGCATGCTGCTTGGCGCGGCCGAGGGCCCGGCCTTCCCGATCTCCGTGCATGCGTTATTCAAATGGTTTCCCGACCACAAGCGCAATCTGCCGGTGGCGGTGGTCAACCAGGGCGCGACGGCGGGCCTGCTGCTGGCGGGCTTGCTGATCCCGCTGGTGACGATGCATTGGGGATGGCGCGCCAACTTCATGATCCTCGCCGCCATCGGCGCGGCATGGAGTGCGATGTGGCTCTGCGTGGGACGCGAGGGGCCGCTGGCGCAGGCGAGCGACCGGCGCCCCGGCGCCGCGGCCATGCCCGTGCGGCTGCCCTATCGCCGCATCTTCCGCGACCCGACCGTGCTTTCCTGCCTGGCCATCGGCTTCTGCGCGTACTGGGCGCTGGCGCTGGGGCTGACCTGGCTGCCGGCCTACCTGGAGAAAGGCCTCGGCTTCGACCCGGTCACCACCGGGCGCTGGTATGCGGCCATCGTGGCCTCGGCCATGCCCGTCACGCTGATCCTTAGCTGGCTGTCGCAACGCATGTTGCGCGGCGGCGCGTCGTCGCGGCTGGCGCGCGGCGTGATCATCTCGATCGCCGCGCTGGTGGGCGGCTGCGTGTACCTGGTGATCGCGTCGGTAACGCTGGCCCCCGTCCCGAAGACCTTGCTGATTGCCGTGGCGGCATGCCTGCCCCCCGTGGGCTTCGCGCTGACGCCGGCGATGCTGGCGCAGATCGTACCGGAGGCCCAGCGCGGGAGCGTGCTGTCCATCCACACGGCGCTGATCACGCTGGCGGGCATCCTGGCCCCGGCCGTGGTGGGGCAACTGGTGCAGCGCCACGGCATGATCGGTGGCTTCGAAGTGGGATTCACGATCAACGCCATGCTGCTGATGGTGGCCGGCGTGATCGGCCTGTGCTGGCTGAATCCCGAGCGCTCGGCCAAGGCCCTGGCGGCGGCCACGCATGACATGACGGCGGCGCGCTCGCCCGCCTGAGCCCGGCCCCCGCTCAGCGGGCAAACCCCACCAGGCAGCGGCCGCCGCGCACCCGTTGCGGCGGTGGCCTTCAGTGATTACGAATAACGCCGGCTGATCGACTCAGCGACGCACACCGGCCGCTCGCTGCCTTCGCGCTCCACGGTGACTTCCCAGTTCGACTGGGCGCCGACCAGCGCGGGCGCGTTCGGCAGCGGCTCCAGTCGCTCCACCGACAGCAGCTTCACGCGGGCGCGCAGGCGGCTGCCCACCGGTACCGGCGCGGTAAAGCGCACACGGTTCAGGCCATAGTTGACGCCCATCTTGACGCCCGGCATGTCGATCGCGTTGTGCATGAAGGCCGGCAGCAGCGACAGGGTCAGGAAGCCGTGCGCTACCGGGCCGCCAAACGGAGACTCGCGCCGGGCGCGCTCCACGTCGACATGGATCCATTGATGATCGCCAGTGGCTTCGGCGAACAGGTTGACCTGCTGCTGGGTGATTTCAATCCAGTCGCTGACGGCCACTTCCTGGCCCTGCAGGCTTTCCAGTTCTTCGAGCGAAGCGATGGTACGCATGGTGTCTCCTAGTTGTTGTGATGGCCGGGATGGCCGGGATTCAATCGAGGTGCGTGCTGCCCCGGTGCAAGCGCTTTCAGGCTGGGCGGCGGCCGTACATACCCATGCCCTTGACGGTGCAGACCAGTTCGCCGCGCTGATTGGTGGCTTCCCACTGGGTGTGCACCACGCCGCGATCGGGCTTGGACGACGAGGCGCGCGCATCCAGCACGACCAGCGATACGCTCAGCGTGTCACCCGCGTAAACCGGCTTGAGCCAGCGGATTTCGTCCACACCGGGCGAGCCCATGCTGGCCGCCTTGCTGGTCATGTTGTCCACCAGCAGGCGCATCATGATCGAGCAGGTCATCCAGCCGCTGGAGATCAGGCCCTTGTAGATGCTCTTCTGCGCGGCATCCTTGTCGATATGGAAGGGCTGCGGATCATACTGGCGGGCAAAGGTGAGGATCTCTTCCTCGGTCACCAGGTGGGACCCCAGATCGCGCTTGCTGCCGACGCTAAAGTCTTCGAAATAGAGGGTGGGCATGAATGGCTCCGTCAACGAAAGCTATGGCGATGTCCATGTAGCGAGGACAATGCATAACAAAAAACCGCGCCTGGAACAACCGGCGCGGTTCTTTTACTCAACCTGGATCAGACCGTTTCCAGGAAACCGGGCTGTGTCGCAAAGCGGCCCAGGTGATGATCGACATCCCCGAAGGTCGTGTTGATCAGCGTCAGGCGCTTGAACATATGCGCCGCCGGCAGTTCGTCGGTGACGCCCATGCCGCCGTGGATCTGCACCGCTTCCTGGCCGACCGAGCGAGCCGCCTGGCCCACGCGTGCCTTGGCTGCGGAGGCGAAGCGCCGGCGTTCTTCCGGGCTGGCCTCGTCGAACTTGGCGGCGGCCAGCAGCGTGATCGAGCGCGATTGCTCGGCGTGGATGAACATCTCCACCATCCGATGCTGCAGCGCCTGGAAACGCGCGATCGGCACGCCGAACTGCTGGCGGGTCTTGGCGTATTCCAGCGTCGCCGCATTGAGCGCATCCATCACGCCCACCGCTTCCGAGCACAGCAGCACGGCGGCGTAGTCGGCCGCCTGCTCGATCAGCGCAAACGCGGCGCCTTCGGTGCCCAGCAGTTCGCCCGGCGCGTCCTTGAAGGTGATATCGGCAGCGCGCAGGTTGTCGATGGTGCGGTAGTCGGTGATGCTGACGCCAGCTGCCTTCGGGTCCACCAGGAACAGCGAAATGCCATTGGTATCGGCATCGGCGCCGCTGGTGCGAGCCGAGACAACCAGCTTGCCGGCTTGCGCGCCGTGAATGGTCACGACCTTGCGGCCGTTGAGCTTGCCGCCCTTGGCCGTCACGCGCACGTCGTTGAGCGCATAGCGTGCATGCGGCTCATTGAAGGCAACCGCCAGCTTCAGCTCACCGGCGGCGACCTGCTCCAGCAGCGCGTCCTGGCCGCCGGCCAGCTTGAGCGCGTATGCGGCAACCACGGTGGCGAAGTACGGCTCGACCACCAGGCCGCGGCCCAGTTCCTGCATCACCACCATCATGTCGACGGGCGTGCCCGAGAAGCCGCCCTGCGCTTCAGGCACCGGCAGCGCGGTCAGGCCGAGCTCGACCAGAGCGCCCCAGGCGGCATCGCTATGGCCGGCTTCGGCCTTGATGCCCTTCTTGCGGGTTTCGAAATCGTAGTCTTTGTCGATGAAGCGGTGGACGGCGTCAGCCAGTTGCTTCTGTTCGTCGCTGAGATTGAAGTTCATATCGCGTGTCTCCTCACAGCCCCAGGATCATCTGGCTGATGATGTTCTTCTGAATTTCGTTGGACCCGCCGTAGATGGAGGTCTTGCGATAGTTGAAGTAGTAAGCGGCGAGCGGCGCGGCATCGTCATAGCCGGTCACCGCGTGCTCGTGTTCGCATTCCAGGTAGGCGGTGTCGAACGGCTGGGCATAGGGGCCGACGGCCTCCACCATCAGTTCGGTCAGCATCTGCTGGATTTCCGTGCCCTTGATCTTGAGCATCGAGGCCTCGGGGCCGGGGCCCTTGCCGGCGCTCTCGCTCGACACCACGCGCAGCACGGTCAGTTCCAGCGCCATCAGTTCGATTTCCAGCGCGGCAACCTTGGCGCCGAACAGCGGATCTTCCAGCAACGGGCGGCCGTTCTTCTGCTGTTGCTTGGCAACGCGCTTGAGGAAACCCAGTTCGCGCTTGGAGTTGCCCACGCGGGCGATACCGGTGCGCTCATGGCCGAGCAGGTACTTGGCATAGGTCCAGCCGCGGTTCTCCTCGCCCACGCGGTTTTCCACCGGCACCTGGACGTTGTCGAAGAACACTTCGTTCACCTCATGCTCTTCGTCGAGCATGATGATCGGGCGCACGGTGATGCCCGGCGTCTTCATGTCGATCAGCAGGAAGGAAATGCCCTCTTGCTTCTTGGCTTCGGGATCGGTGCGGACCAGGCAGAAGATCATGTCGGCGTGCTGGCCGAGCGTGGTCCAGGTCTTCTGGCCGTTGACGATGTAGTGCTTGCCGTCCGAGGTCAGTTCGGCGCGGGTCTTCAGCGATGCGAGGTCGGAACCCGAACCCGGCTCCGAGTAACCCTGGCACCACCAGTCGGTGCAATCCAGGATGCGCGGGAGGTAGTACGACTTCTGCTCCTCGCTGCCGTACTTCATGATCACGGGCGCGACCATGGCCACGCCGAAGGGCAGCACGCCGGGTGCGCCGACGCGGGCATTTTCCTCGTCCCAGATATGGCGTTGCGTGGCGTTCCAGCCCGTACCGCCGTACTGGACCGGCCAGTGCGGCGCGGACCAGCCGCGGCCGGCCAGCAGCTTGTGCCAGCGCACCAGATCGTCGCGATTGGGGCGGCGGTGGTTCAGAATCTTGCTGCTGATTTCCGCCGGCAGGTTGGCCTCCAGCCAGCCGCGCACTTCGGCGCGGAAAGCATCGTCGGACGCCGAATAGTTGAGATCCATGCCCGTCTCCAGTGATGCCGGTGTGAGACCGGCAAATTGTTCTAGCTAGCGCGTCATGCGCCGGCAAGAGCACTGCCTCGGGCACAGGACGCTATTCAGTGAGCCGTCTGCTTGAGCGCATCCGGCACCACGAGCTGGAAAGTATCGATGCCTTCGTCGGCAAGCGCCTGCACTTCGTCCGGCGAAGCCGTTCCGCGGATCCCGCGTTCCGGCGCTTCGTCGTAATGCATGCGCCTGGCCTCTTCGGCAAAGCGTTCGCCCACGTCCTCGGTCTGCGCCAGCACCTGCTTTACCGCCTTCAGGTAAAGCGACTGCAGCGTTGCCGGCGCCGGGGCTTTCGCCTCGGCTGGCCTGCCAGCCGGCGCGGCGACCGCTCCCGAAAGATTCAGGCGCGGCGCGCTGGGCAGCCGGGTGATGGCATGGTCCTCGCAGACCGGACATTGGACGAGATTTTGCGAAATCTGCGATTGCGCATCGTCCTCCGAAGCAAACCAGCCCTCGAAACGATGGTCTTGCGCGCAGCGCAGGTCGAGCACCTTCATGATGTTTCCAGCCCGTCGAAAGCTATAGTATCCGCGAAACGGAATTTTGTGAACGGTCGTGCTAATTTTTTTGCGGCCATAACGGGGCCCTTGGTGGGAAAGCCTTGGGCGGGGGGGTGAGGAGGTATGGCTGCAATCACACGGCTAAAGAGGGATTTTACGCTTATGGGGGGTGGGATGCGTTGGGGCGCTGTTTCTTTGGGCGGCGATGGCTATTGCACCCGAAAGCCGTACGACATCATCTTGCGGGGCTGGTCGCTGTTTCTTTGAGCGGTGATGGCCCTTGGACCCAACAGCGTACGACATCCCCCTACGGGGGACGCCGGTCACTCTTCTTTGCTTCGGCAAAGAAGACTAACGAGAAGAAAGCCGACCCTGCCGGGGGCAGAGCAATCGCGGGTGCGAAGGGCGCTGGTTTCGTCGTATGGCCAATGGTTCTGCTGATATCTGCCGTTACCGGCCCGTACGGCATCGCAATAGCATGACCCATGGGTTTCGTGGTGGTGCCCCTGACCTCGTGTGCGGTGACCATTCTCACATCTGCCGTTACCGGCGCGGCCTACCACGACACATCACATGCCAATGGTTTCGTGGTGGGGCGGGCGCGGTGGTGATGGCCTCAGGCATATCACTCGGTGCCACCGCGCCCACGACGGAACCGGCGCGCCTGCAACTTCGTGGCCGCCCGCTCCGCGAGCGACAGACGGCTTGAAGCAAGTGATGTTTGCTACCGGGGCCGCACCACGCTTCCCGGAAATTGGCAGGTTCGTGGCCGCTCAAACTGGTAGCGGCAGAAGCCCGCCGGCACTCCGGGCCGTACGACGAAACCAYCGATATTCGAAAGCCTTATTGCTCTGCTCCCGGCAGGGTCGGCTTTCTTCTCGTTAGTCTTCTTTGCCGAGGCAAAGAAGAGTGACCGGCGTCCCCCGCAGGGGGATGTCGTACGCACTTGGGTGCAAGAGCCATCGCCGCTCAAGAAAAAACCAAAGGAACAAAAACCGATGACTCCACCCTCAGCCAGCCCCCGCCCAATCCCCCTTTACCCCGGCAACACCTGCTCCCCCGCCTCCCATATCCCCGACACCACCTTCTCCAACCAGAAAGCCCCAATGATCGTCTTGACGTCGGTAATCCGCCCCGAACGCACCCAATCGATCACCTGCCCCGCCGGCACGATAAACGTCTCGAGGAATTCGCCTTCATCGAGCTGGGCGGGCCCAGCGGTCAGGTCCCGAGCCAGGAAGATATCGATAAACTCGGTCGAGTAGGAAATGACGGGATGGATCCGAGTGAGGTAATCCCAACGCCGCGCGCTATAGCCAGTTTCCTCACGCAACTCGCGCTCGCCACAGCGCTGCGCGCCCTCCTGGGGGTCCAGCTTGCCAGCAGGAAACTCAAGCATCACTTCACCAACGGGATAGCGATACTGCCGCTCCAACAGCACAGTCCCATCGTCGAATAGCGGAATCATCATCACCGCGCCAGGATGCAGTACGTATTCGCGCCCGGCATGCTTGCCGTCGGGCAGCTTGACGATGTCCTGCTTGAGCGTGAGGAATTTGCCTGTGTGCAGCGTGGCGGACGCCACGCAGGTTTCTTTCAGGCCCTGATCGTCGCCAGCGGCGATAGCACCGGCGTCCAGCATGTCAATCTTGTCGCTCATGAAAGCTCCGGGTCCGGACGCGGCCGGCCCGGGCGCCTTCGCTACCCGGCCTCAGGCCGCGCGATGTTTGACGAGATACTGCCAAGTGAAGCCCGGGAAGGCGAACACCAGCATCATGCAACCGGTGATGGCGTAGAACTGCCAGCCTTGCGGGAAGGCGTTGCCCAGCCCAGCCTCCACGGCGAAGCCGGCCAGACCGGCCCCCACATACCAGGCAAACAATTCGCCCGCCCTGATCCACAGCGGCTTTTTGACAAAGCGCAGCGGGATCAGCGCGAACAATCGCTGGTTGACAAACGGCAGGTTGGCACAAACCAATGCCAGCAAGATGACAAACCAGCCCGCCGTCGATGAACTCATATCGCTACGCCGCCGTCGCGCATCAGGACGCCAGCGTGGCGCGGATGGCCTGGTAGCACAGGTTCATCAGCGCTGCCGGGAACAGGCCCAGGGCAATGATGACCGCGCCGTTCAGGGTCAGCATCGAACGCAGGCCGAAGCTCGATTCCAGCTTGCGCTCGTCGGCCGGCGCATCGAAATACATCAGCTTGACCACACGCAGATAGTAGAACGCGCCGATCAGCGAGAACAGCACCGCCACCACGGCCAGCCAGGTCATGCCGCTATGGACCACGGCCTCGAGCACGGCCAGCTTCGCGTAGAAGCCCATGGTCGGCGGAATGCCAGCCAGCGAGAACATCATCACCAGCATCAGCAGCGCGTACCAGGGATTCTTGCGCGACAGGCCCTTGAGGTCGTCCAGCGTCTCGGCTTCGAAATCCTTGCCGGCGCGCAGCAGGACGATGCCGAAAGTGCCCAGGGTGGTGATCACGTAGGTCACCGCGTAGAACATCGACGAACCGTAGGCGCTGGCCGCGCCATCGGCCTTGCCGTCAGCCACGCCGGACAGCATGCCCAGCAGCAGGAAGCCCATGTGCGAGATGGTGGAATACGCCAGCATCCGCTTCAGGTTGGTCTGCACGATGGCGGTCAGGTTGCCGATGGCCAGCGAGGCCACGGCCAGTACAGTCAGCATCACTTGCCAATCCACCGCCAGCGGCAACAGGCCTTCCACCAGCAGGCGCAGCGCCATGGCGAAGGCTGCCAGCTTCGGCGCACCGGCGATCAGCAGCGTCACCGCGGTCGGCGAGCCCTGGTAGATGTCCGGAATCCACATATGGAACGGCGCCGCGCCCATCTTGAATGCAATGCCCGCCACCAGGAAGACCACGCCGAATGCCAGCATGGTGGTGTTGACCCGGCCCGACTCCACGACACGGAACACTTCGCCAAGGTTCAGCGAACCGGTCGCACCATAGAGCATGGACATGCCATACAGCAGGAAACCCGACGCCAGCGCGCCCAGCACGAAGTACTTGATGGCCGATTCGGACGTCACGCGGTTGTCGCGGCGCAGGGCCACCAGCGCGTAGGACGCCAGCGACAGCAGTTCCAGGCCCAGGTACAGGGTCAGGAAGTTGTTGCCGGTGATCATCACGATCTGGCCGCCGAGCGTGAACAGCGCGAGCATGTAGAACTCGCCGCTGTACATGTCGCGGTCAGCCAGGTAGCTACGCGTATAGACCAGCGTGACGAACAGCGCGCCGGAGGCGAAGGCCGACAGCACATTGGCCATCGGGTCCACCACCACCAGGTTGGCGAAGGCGTAGTGCGTGTCGCCGGCGGCCGCGTTCAGGCCAAACCAGACGGTCAGCACGAGCGTGGTGAGTAGCGACAGCGGATAGGCCACGCTGGAGCGGCCCTTGCCCCGGGCAAGGTCGATCCAGTTGACCGCGGCGATGGCGATCGCCAGGAAAATGATTGGCGCCACAGGTGCCAATGTCGAGGACGGTTGCATGTTTGTTTCTCTCCCCGATTACAGCTTCGACTGCGCCACGTGCGACAGCAGGTTCACCACGGAAGCGTGCATCACATCGGTGAAGGGTTTCGGATACAGGCCCATATAGAGCGTCATGATCGCCAGCAGGCCAAGCATGAGGAACTCGCGCTTGTTCAGGTCGACCAGTTCGGCCACGTGCTTGTGCACCACGTCGCCAAAGATCACGCGCTTGACCATCCACAGCGAGTAGGCGGCGCCCAGGATCAACGCGGTGGCGGCCAGCAGGCCAATCCAGAAGTTGAACTTGACCGCGCCCAGGATCACCATGAACTCGCCGACGAAACCCGAGGTAGCCGGCAGGCCGCAGTTGGCCATGGCGAAGAACACCGACAGCGCCGCGAACTTCGGCATGGTGTTCACCACACCGCCGTAATCGGCGATCTGGCGCGAGTGCACGCGGTCATACAGCACGCCGATGCAAAGGAACATGGCGCCCGAGATAAAGCCGTGGGAGATCATCTGGATGATGCCGCCCTCGATGCCGATCTCGTTGAAGATGAAGAAACCCAGCGTGACGAAGCCCATGTGGGCGATCGACGAGTACGCCACCAGCTTCTTCATGTCGGCCTGCACCAGCGCGACCAGGCCGATGTAGATCACCGCGACCAGCGAGATCGTGATGATGAAGGCGGCCATGCTATGGCTGGCATCCGGTGCGATCGGCAGCGAGAAACGCAGGAAACCGTAGGCGCCCAGCTTCAGCATGATGGCGGCCAGCACCACCGAGCCGCCGGTTGGCGCTTCCACGTGGGCGTCCGGCAGCCAGGTGTGGACCGGCCACATCGGCACCTTGACCGCAAACGCCAGGAAGAAGGCAATGAACAGCGCGGTCTGCTCGCTCATCGACAGCTTGGCCTGGTGCCATTCGAGGATGTCGAAGGTACCGGTCTTGCTGTACAGATACAGCAGCGCAACCAGCGTYAGCAGCGAGCCAAGCAGCGTGTAGAGGAAGAACTTGAAGGCCGCGTACACACGGTTCGGGCCACCCCAGACGCCGATGATGATGTACATCGGGATCAGCGTGGCCTCGAAGAACACGTAGAACAGCATGCCGTTGAGCGCGCAGAACACGCCGACCATCAGGCCCGACAGGATCAGGAACGAGGCCATGTACTCGGCCACGCGCTCGGTGATCACTTCCCAGGCGGAGATCACCACGATCACCGTGATGAAGGCGGTCAGCACCACGAACCACATCGAGATGCCGTCGACACCCAGGTGGTAGTTGATGTTGAAGCGTTCGATCCACTCCGACTTCTCGACGAACTGCATGGCAGCCGTGGAACGGTCGAAGTGGAATACCAGCGGCAGCGTAACGAGGAAGCTGGCGATGGAGCCGAACAGCGACATCCAGCGGACGTAGCCGGGGCTACGGTCGGAACCCGAGGCAAGGACCAGCAAGCCAAAAAAGATCGGCAGCCAGATAGCGAAAGACAGAACCATTTTCTTGTTTTCCTTACTTGGCGCTCACCGTGGCGAACGAGGTGCCGAACACCGTCATCGTCAGCAGGATCAGCATGCCCAGGATCATGGCGAATGCGTAGTGATAGATGTAGCCGGATTGCAGGTAACGGCTCACCGACGCGAACCAGCCCACCACACGTGCGGCGCCGTTGACCACGAGGCCGTCGATCAGGCCCTGGTCGCCGCCCTTCCACAGGCCGGTGCCAAGCAGACGGGCACCGCGGGCGAACACAGCCTCGTTGATTGCGTCCATGTAGTACTTGTTGTCCATCAGCGTGTACAAGCCCGAGCAGCGCTGCTTGATGGCCGCGGGGATATCCGGGCGCTTCATGTAGAAGAACCAGGACAGCACCACGCCGGCAATCGCCAGCCACAACACCGGCGTAGTCACCGAGTGCAGCGCCATCTCCACCCAGCCGTGGAAGCCTTGGGCCAGCTCTTCCATGGCGTGGTGGTTCTCGCCGACGAAGATCACGTCCTTGAAGGCCACGCCGTGCTTGAAGAAGTCGCCGAACAGCATCGGCTTGATCGTAAGGGCACCGATCACGACCGACGGAATCGCCAGCAGCACCAGGGGCAGCGTGACAACCCACGGCGACTCGTGCGGCTTCTCGCCCGGAGCCAGGCCATGATGATGGTCCGAGGTCGCTTCCTCGTCATCATGATTGCCCGCGTGATGCGCGTGGTGATCTTCCTTGCCGAAGCGTTCTTCCCCGTGGAACACCAGGAAGTACAGGCGGAAGGAATAGAACGCCGTGACGAACACGCTGGACAGCACCGCGAAGTAAGCGAAGCCCGAGCCAGCGATATGCGATTCGGCCACCGCCTCGATAATCGAGTCCTTGGAGTAGAAGCCCGCGAAGAACGGCGTGCCGATCAGCGCCAGCGAACCCACCAGCGACGTGATCCAGGTAATCGGCATGTACTTGCGCAGGCCGCCCATGTTGCGGATGTCCTGGTCATGGTGCAGGCCGATGATGACCGAGCCGGCCGCAAGGAACAGCAGTGCCTTGAAAAACGCGTGGGTCATCAGGTGGAACACGGCCACCGAGTAGGCCGAGGCGCCCAGCGCGACCGTCATGTAGCCGAGCTGCGACAGCGTGGAGTACGCCACCACGCGCTTGATGTCGTTCTGGATCATGCCCAGGAAGCCCATGAACAGCGCGGTAATGGCGCCGATCACCAGCACGAAGGACAGCGCGGTGTCCGACAGCTCGAACAGCGGCGACATGCGCGCGACCATGAAAATGCCGGCCGTCACCATGGTGGCGGCGTGAATCAGCGCGGAGATCGGGGTCGGGCCTTCCATCGAGTCCGGCAGCCACACGTGCAGCGGGAACTGGGCCGACTTGCCCATCGCGCCGATAAACAGGCAGATGCAGGCAACCGTGATCATCATCCAGTCGGTGCCCGGGAAGATCACCGTGGCGAGCTGGTCGCGCGCGGCGAACACTTCGGTGTAGTTCATGCTGCCGCTGTAGGCCAGCAGCAGGCCGATGCCGAGGATAAAGCCGAAGTCACCCACGCGGTTGACCAGGAACGCCTTGAGGTTGGCGAAAATGGCGGTCGGGCGGGTGTACCAGAAGCCGATCAGCAGGTACGACACCAGACCCACGGCTTCCCAGCCGAAGAACAGCTGCAGGAAGTTGTTGCTCATCACCAGCATCAGCATCGAGAAGGTGAACAGCGAGATGTAGGCGAAGAAGCGGTTGTAGCCGGGGTCTTCGCTCATGTAGCCGACGGTGTAGATGTGCACCATCAGCGAGACGAAGGTCACCACCACCATCATCATCGCGGTCAGCGAGTCGACCAGGAAGCCCACTTCCATCTTGAGGCTGCCGATCGTCATCCACTCGTACACGGTGGCATTGAAGCTCGCGCCGTCAAGGACGTCCATCAGCACGATGATCGACAGCAGGCAGGAGATCGCCACACCGAGGATCGTCACGGTGTGGGCCAGCGTGCGGCCGGCGCGCGTCTCCGAGGAGAACGTGCTGAAGAACTTGGTGCCGAACAGGCCGGCGATCGCTGCACCGGCGAGCGGTGCGAGCGGAATCGCCAGTAGCAGGTTGGGGTCGAGCGTGGTTGCCATAGGACGCTTAGTGGTGTGCGGTCGGAGAACGGTCTTGGTTCATAACGTAGAAACTCGGATCAGCCCTTGAGGGTGTCCATGTCGTCCACGTTGATCGTGTCCAGGTTGCGGAACAGCACGACCAGAATTGCAAGGCCGATTGCCGATTCGGCCGCAGCCACCGTGAGGATAAAGAAAACGAAAACCTGTCCTGCCAGGTCGCCCAGATAGTGCGAGAAGGCGACGAAGTTCATATTGACCGCAAGCAGCATCAGTTCGATCGCCATCAACAGCACGATGACGTTCTTGCGGTTCAGGAAAATACCAACGATGCTGATGGCGAACAGGATCGCACCGAGCACGAGGAAATGGGCGAGAGAGAGCACAGCGTTTCTCCGGGCTTTAGTTCTTGTTGGCGGCAGCCGCGGCATCCGGGCTGGCTTGGGTGCCGGCACGGGCTTCGCTGGGCATCGAGACCAGGCGCACGCGGTCCTGGCGGCGGGTACGCAGTTGCTCGCCCACGTCTTGCGACTTGTTGTCCTTGCGGCGGCGCAGCGTCAGCGCAACGGCGGCGATGATCGCCACCAGCAGGATGATGCCGGCCACTTCGAAGGCGTAGATGTAGTCGGTGTAGATCAGCTTGCCGAGCTCGGCGGTGTTGGAGTAGTCCGGGCCGTGCACGACGTTGTTCAGCGGCGTGGTCGTGCCGATGAAGTTGCGCACCAGCACGGTGGCCATCTCGGCGATGATCAGCGCGCCAACCACCGAAGCCATCGGGACATAGGTCCAGAAGTCCCGTCGCAGGTGCTCGATATCGATATCGATCATCATCACCACGAACAGGAACAGCACCATCACCGCGCCCACGTACACCAGCACCAGCAGGATGGCGAGGAATTCGGCCTTCAGCAGCATCCAGATCGCGGCTGCCGTAAAAAACGACAGCACGAGGAACAGTGCGGAGTGCACCGGGTTCTTCGCGGTGATGACTTTCAGTGCGGAGAGCACCAGCACCAGCGCAAAGACATAGAAGATGGTGGTCGTGAGTTCCATGGTCCTCGTCGAGCCTTCTGGCACAAGCCACCCCTGGTGGCCTGCCCTTGCGGCATCCTTTTCGTTGGCCCCACACGGGGCCCGATTCACTATTCGTTGGCAACGTCCGCCAGAATCGGCGGACGCGCCCTGTATCGCGCCGTATTAACGGTACTTGGCGTCCGCGGCCTTCGCCGCGGCAATCTGCGGCTCGTAGCGGTCGCCCACGGCCAGCAGCATGTCCTTGGTGAAGTACAAGTCGCCGCGCTTCTCGCCGTGGTATTCGAGAATATGCGTCTCGACGATGGCGTCGACCGGGCAGGCTTCCTCGCAGAAACCGCAGAAAATGCACTTGGTCAGGTCGATGTCATAGCGCGTGGTGCGGCGCGTACCGTCGACGCGTGCATCGGACTCGATGGTGATGGCCAGTGCCGGGCAAACCGCTTCGCACAGCTTGCAGGCGATGCAGCGCTCTTCGCCGTTCGGGTAGCGGCGCAGCGCGTGCAGACCCCGGAAACGCGGCGACATCGGCGTTTTCTCTTCCGGGAACTGGACTGTGATCTTGCGCGCGAAGAGATAACGCCCGGTCAGGGCCATGCCCTTGAAGAGTTCCTTCAGGAGCAGGCTGTTGAAGAAGTCCTTGATGGCGAGCAGCATGACGATTGCTTCCTAATGATTCCACGGGGCGCCGCCAAATGCGGCTGCGCCCCTGCTTTGGCCGTTCAATGCCAGATATTCCAGGGCGACCGGATCCAGATCGCCACGATGACCAGCCAGCCCACCGTCAGCGGGATGAAGATCTTCCAGCCCAGGCGCATGATCTGGTCATAGCGGTAACGCGGGAACGAAGCGCGGATCCAGATAAACACCGACAGCAGCAAAAATACTTTGATCAGCAGCCAGAAGAAACCCGGCACCGCGTTCGTGATGAAGCTCTCGAACGGGGGCGCCCAGCCGCCCAGGAACATCAGCGCGGTCATCGTGGAGATGACGATCATGTTGATGTACTCGGCCAGGAAGAACAGCGCGAAGCCCATGCCCGAGTATTCGATCATGTGGCCGGCCACGATTTCCGATTCGCCTTCGACCACGTCAAACGGGTGGCGGTTGGTTTCGGCCACGCCGGAGATGAAGTACACGCCGAACATGGGCAGCAGCGGCAGCCAGTTCCACGACAGTACGTTGATCCCCATGTTGGCGAAGTAGCCGGTGTTCTGCGAGTTGACGATGGCCGACAGGTTCAGGCTGCCCGACACCATCAGCACAGTCACCAGGGCAAAGCCCATGGCGATTTCATACGACACCATCTGCGCCGCGGCGCGCATGGCGCCGATGAAGGCGTACTTGGAGTTGGAGGCCCAGCCTGCCAGGATCACGCCGTACACGCCAACCGAGCTGATCGCCATCACGTACAGCAGGCCGGCGTTGACGTTGGCCATCACCACCTCGGCCTGGAACGGAATCACCGCCCAGATCGCCACGGCGGGCATCAGCACCATCAGCGGGGCAACCAGGTACATGCCCCGGCTGACCTGCGTGGGCATCATCACTTCCTTGAGCAGCAGCTTGAGCACGTCGGCGATCGGCTGCAGCAGGCCCAGCGGGCCGACCCGGTTCGGGCCGATACGCACGTGCATCCAGCCGATCAGCTTGCGCTCCCAGAGGATCAGGTAGGCCACGCACAACAGCAGCGGCACCACAATGACCACGGCGCGAATCAGGATCCACAGCGGCGTCCAGGCGCCGCCGAAGAGATTCTGTCCTTGCGAGGTAATCCAGTCGATCATGTTTCTTTCTCGCTCTTCTTATGCCGTGGCCGCCGGCTCGGCCGCGCCCTTCGCGGCGGCGGCCAGGTCGATGGCTTTCTCTACGGTGACGGTACCGAACATGGCGCCCAGGCTGGTCGCGGCAACGGTGCCGGCGGACACGCGCACGGTGCCGGCAGGCAACGCGGCTTCCAGGGCGGCCGGCAGCACCACGCTGCCCTGCCCTTGCGTCACGCGCACCGGGTCGCCCGCCTGCACGCCCAGCGAGGCGAACAAGTCGGCCGACAGGCCGGCTTGCATGGCGCGGCGCGCGGCTGCGGTCAGTTGCAGCGAATCGGCACGGCGCACGATCGGGTCCGCGTGGTAGATCGGCACATCGGCGATGCGCTCGATGCCGCCCGCGGCGGCGCTCACGCGGATGGCCGCGTCGGTGCCGTTGTTCAGTTGCGGAGCGACCGGCTTGGCCAGCACTTCGTCGCGCACGCTTTCGGCAGTCTCGTAGTCGAAACCAGGCGCGTCGAGCAGGTTGCCCAGCACGCGCAGCACCTTCCAGGCCGGACGCGAATCGCCCAGCGCACGGACGACACCGTTGAAGCTTTGCGGCAGGCCTTCGCAGTTCACGAACGTACCCGCGGTTTCGGTGAACGGGGTCACCGGCAGGATCACGTCAGCATATTGCAGCGCGGCTTCCGAGCGGAACGGCGACAGCACCACCACGGTACCGGCCTGGGCCAGCGCGGCCAGGGCCTGACGCGGGTTGGCAGCGTCGAACTCGGGTTCCGTGTTCAGCAGCACGTAGGCGCGGCGCGGCGTGTCGAACATGGCCTGCGCGTTGGCGCCGCCCTTCTGCGGCAGCGCACCTGCGATATGGCCGCCGACCGTGTTCGCGGCTTCGGTCAGGAAGCCCAGCGTGGCGCCGGTTTCGGTGGCGATCCACTGTGCCAGCGCGTGCAGCGCGGCGAATTGCGGGTGACGCACGGCCTCGTTGCCGAGGAACACGGCGCGGCGCTCGCCCGACAGCAGCGCATCGGCTACCAGCCTGGACTTGTCGTCGCCGTCGAAACCATCGGTGCCCGCCGGAGCGGCCACGCCCTTGGCGGCGGCGACGGCACGGGCCACGCCGGCCAGGGCTGCGGTCCAGCCGGACGGTGCAGCGTCGATGCGTGCGGCCAGCGGCATCAGCAGGTCATCGGCGCTGGCGCCGAGCACTGCCACGCGGGCGCCCTTCTTGCCGGCCTGGCGCAGACGCGCGGCCAGCAGCGGGTGATCCTTGCGCAGAGATGAACCGATCACCAGTACGCGCTGCAGCGCGGAGACGTCGGCAATCGGCAGGCCCAGCCACGGCGCGCCCTTGATGGCGGCCGAGAAGTCGGTCTGGCGCTGGCGGAAGTCAACGTTGTCGCTGCCCAGTCCACGCACCAGCTTACCCAGCAGGTGGAGTTCTTCCAGCGTGCTGTGCGGGCTGGCCAGCGCGGCGATCTGGTCGGCGCCATGGTCGCGCTTGATGCTGGCGAGGCCATTGGCCACGTATTCCAGCGCGGTCTGCCAGTCCGTTTCCATCCACTCGCCACCTTGCTTGAGCAGGGGCTTGGTGAGACGGTCGGCGCTGTTCAGGCCTTCGTACGAGAAGCGGTCCTTGTCGGACAGCCAGCATTCGTTGACGGCTTCGTTGTCCAGCGGCAGCACGCGCATTACGCGCTGGTTCTTGGTCTGTACCACCAGGTTCGCGCCCAGGCCATCGTGCGGCGACACCGACTTGCGGCGAGCCAGTTCCCAGGTACGGGCCGAGTAGCGGAACGGCTTGCTGGTCAGCGCGCCGACCGGGCACAGGTCGATCATGTTGCCGGACAGTTCCGAATCCACGGTCTGGCCGACGAAGGTCGTGATCTCGGAGTGCTCGCCGCGGCCCAGCATGCCCAGCTCCATCACGCCGGCCACTTCCTGGCCAAAGCGCACGCAGCGGGTGCAGTGGATGCAGCGGCTCATCTCTTCCATGGAGATCAGCGGGCCAACGTTCTTGTGGAAGACGACGCGCTTTTCTTCCTTGTAGCGCGATTCCGATGCGCCGTAGCCCACGGCCAGATCCTGCAGCTGGCACTCGCCGCCCTGATCGCAGATCGGGCAWTCCAGCGGGTGGTTGATCAGCAGGAATTCCATCACCGACTTCTGCGCCTTGACCGCCTTCTCCGAATTGGTGAAGACCTTCATGCCAGGGGTAACGGGCGTGGCGCAGGCCGGCAGCGCCTTGGGCGCTTTCTCAACCTCAACCAGGCACATGCGGCAGTTAGCCGCGATGGACAATTTACGGTGGTAGCAGAAGTGCGGGATGTAGGTGCCCAGCTGGCGGGCGGCTTCCATCACCAGGCTGCCTTCAGCAACCTCAACCTTCTTGCCGTCGATCTCGAGTTCAACCATGTTCTGCCACGCTTAAGAGTAGGCCGGAACCATGCACTGCTTGTGTTCGACGTGATATTCGAACTCTTTCCAGTAGTGCTTGAGCATGCCGCGGACCGGCATCGCTGCCGCATCACCGAGCGCGCAGATGGTGCGGCCCATGATGTTTTCAGCGACGTTATTGAGCAGGTCCAGGTCTTCCTGGCGCCCTTCTCCGTGTTCGATACGATTCACCATGCGGTAGAGCCAGCCGGTGCCTTCACGGCACGGCGTGCACTGGCCGCACGATTCTTCAAAGTAGAAATACGACAGACGCAGCAGCGAGCGAACCATGCAGCGCGTCTCGTCCATCACGATCACCGCGCCCGAGCCCAGCATCGAGCCGGCCTTGGCGATCGAGTCGTAATCCATGTCGGACGCCATCATCATGTCGCCCGGCACCACCGGGGCGGACGAGCCACCCGGGATCACTGCCTTGATGCGCTTGCCGCCGCGCATGCCGCCAGCGAGTTCCAGCAGGGTCGCGAACGGCGTGCCCAGCGGGATCTCGTAGTTGCCGGGACGCTCGATGTCGCCGGAAATCGAGAAGATCTTGGAGCCGCCGTTGTTCGGCTTGCCCATCTTCAGGTAGTTTTCCGGCCCGATCGACAGCAGGAACGGCACCGCGGCGAACGTCTCGGTGTTGTTGATGGTGGTCGGCTTGCCGTACAGGCCAAAACTGGCCGGGAAAGGCGGCTTGAAGCGCGGCTGGCCTTTCTTGCCTTCCAGCGATTCGAGCAGCGCGGTTTCCTCGCCACAGATGTAGGCGCCGTAGCCGTGGTGGGCGTGCAACTGGAAGTTGAAGCCCGAATCCAGGATGTTGTCACCCAGGAAGCCAGCCGCGCGCGCCTCTTCGAGCGCCTGCTCGAAGATCTTGTATTCGTTCCAGATCTCGCCGTGGATGTAGTTGTAGCCCACGGTGATGCCCATCGCGTACGCACCGATGGCCATGCCTTCGATCAGCGCATGCGGGTTGTAGCGGATGATGTCGCGGTCCTTGAAGGTACCTGGCTCGCCCTCGTCGGTGTTGCAGACCAGGTATTTCTGGCCGGGGAACTGACGCGGCATGAAGCTCCACTTCAGGCCGGTGGGGAAGCCTGCGCCGCCACGGCCGCGCAGGCCCGAGGCCTTGACGTCCGCGATCACCTGCTCGGGCGTGATCTTCTCGGTCAGGATGCGCTTGAGCTGCTGATAGCCGCCGCGCTTGACGTAGTCTTCGAAGTGCCAGTTGCTGCCATCGAGGCCGGCCAGGATCAGCGGCTTGATGTGGCGGTCGTGCAGAGAGGTCATGTTACTTGTCCCCCTTGGCGGTGCCCTTGAGCTCGTCCACCAGCGCGTCCAGCTTGGCGTCGCTCATGTGGCTGCACATGCGGGTATTGTTGACGATCATCACCGGTGCGTCGCCGCAGGCGCCCATGCACTCGCCTTCCTTCAGGGTGAAGGTGCCGCACGGGGTGGTTTCGTTATAGCCGATACCCAGCTTTTGCTTGAGGTAGTCGCCGGCCCGTTCGCCGCCGGAGAGTGCGCACGGCAGGTTGGTGCAGACGGTCAGCTTGTACTTGCCGACCGGCTTGGTGTCGTACATGTTGTAGAAGGTTGCGACCTCCTCGACCCATACCGGCGGCATGTCGAGGTAGCTGGCAACGAACTGCATGACTTCCGGGGAGACCCAGCCCACTTCGCCCTGCGCCACGGCCAACGCCGCCATCACGGCCGACTGCTTCTGGTCAGCCGGATACTTGGCGATCGCGCGATCGATTTCCTTGAGAGCTTCTGCTGATAGCATGGTCGTTGCTGTAATACGCCGAGTCATTTGCGGAACTGCGCCGCCACATGGCACGCATCCGCAGGTTTGCAGCCGTCGCTGCCGTTGCGGCCCGCATGTCGCAGCATGCTGGGCCCACCGCGGGTTTCCCGTGGCCGGACACCGTGATTCGGGTCCTTGCCAGGGGCGCCCGGATCGTCGTCCGGGGCCGGCGGTACCAATTAGCGGTCGATCTCGCCGAAGACGATGTCCTGGGTACCGATGATCGTTACCGCGTCCGCAATCATGTGGCCCTTGGCCATTTCATCCAGGGCGGCAAGATGGGCAAAGCCCGGTGCCCTGATCTTCAGGCGGTACGGCTTGTTCGCGCCGTCGGAGATCGCATAGATGCCGAACTCGCCCTTGGGATGCTCCACCGCCGCGTAGGTCTCGCCTTCCGGCACGTGAATGCCTTCGGTAAAGAGCTTGAAGTGGTGGATCAGCTCTTCCATGTTGGACTTCATGTCCACGCGCGAAGGCGGCGCCACCTTGTGGTTGTCGGTCATCACCGGGCCGGGGTTGCGGCGCAGCCAGTCGATGCACTGCTTGATGATGCCGTTGGACTGCCGCATCTCTTCGATACGCACCAGGTAGCGCGAGTAGCAATCGCCGCCCACGCCCACCGGGACCTGGAAGTCCATGCGGTCATACACTTCGTAGGGCTGCTTCTTGCGCAGGTCCCACTCGATGCCGGAGCCGCGCAGCATCGGGCCGGTAAAGCCCATTTGCAGCGCGCGTTCCGGGCTCACCACGCCGATGCCGACCAGGCGCTGTTTCCAGATCCGGTTGTCCGTCAGCAGCGTTTCGTATTCGTCGACGTACTTCGGGAAACGGTTGGTGAAGTCCTCGATGAAGTCCAGCAGCGAACCCGAACGCGCCTCGTTCATGGCCTTGATGGCGCGTTCGTTGTGGATCTTCGATGCCTTGTATTGCGGCATTGTGTCCGGCAGGTCGCGGTACACGCCGCCCGGACGGTAGTAGGCCGCGTGCATGCGCGCGCCCGATACCGCCTCGTACATGTCGAACATGTCCTCGCGTTCGCGGAAGGCGTACAGGAACACCGCCATCGCGCCCACGTCGAGCGCGTGCGAGCCGATCCACATCAGGTGGTTCAGCAGACGCGTGATCTCGTCGAACATCACGCGGATGTATTGCGCGCGGACCGGCACGTCGAGACCCAGCATCTTCTCGATGGCCATCACGTAGGCATGCTCGTTGACCATCATCGACACGTAGTCGAGGCGGTCCATGTACGGCACGCTCTGGATCCAGGTCTTTTGCTCGGCCAGCTTTTCGGTGGCACGGTGCAACAGGCCGATATGGGGGTCGGCGCGCTGGATCACTTCGCCGTCAAGCTCCAGCACAAGGCGCAGCACGCCGTGTGCCGCAGGATGCTGCGGGCCGAAGTTCAGGGTGTAGTTCTTGATATCTGCCATTGCGCGTTCTCAGTGCTGCAAGCCGCCGTAATTCTCTTCGCGGATGACGCGCGGCGTTACCTCGCGCGGCTCGATCGTGACGGGCTGGTAGATCACCCGCTTCTGTTCGGGGTCGTAGCGCATCTCGACATAGCCCGATACCGGGAAGTCCTTGCGGAACGGATGGCCGACGAAACCGTAGTCGGTCAACAGGCGGCGCAGGTCGTTATGGCCCTCGAACACGATGCCATAGAAGTCGAACGCTTCGCGCTCGAACCAGTTGGCCGAGTTCCAGACGTCATTCAGCGACGGCACCACGGGCACGTCGTCATCCGGCGCGAACACACGTACGCGCAGACGCCAGTTGTGCGTCACCGACAGCAGGTGCGTCACGGCGGCGAAACGGGGACCATCCCAGGCGCCGTCGCCATAGGAGGAATAATCGACGCCGCAAACGTCGATCAGCTGCTCGAAGCGCAGCGACGGATCGTCGCGCAGCATCAGCGCGGTTTCGACGGAGTCTTCGGCCTTGACGATAAGGGTAATCTCGCCTACCGCCTCCACCAGTTTCTGGATACGCTTGCCCAGTACCTTTTCGAGCGCGGCCTTCAGAGTATCGAGGTTCGACATGTCAGCCCTTGCGCGCGATGGTGTTGGTGCGACGGATCTTGTTCTGCAGCTGGATGATGCCGTAGATCAGCGCTTCCGCCGTGGGGGGGCAGCCAGGCACATAGATATCCACCGGCACGATCCGGTCGCAACCACGCACCACTGAATACGAGTAGTGATAGTAACCGCCGCCATTCGCGCACGAACCCATCGAGATCACCCAGCGTGGCTCGGCCATCTGGTCGTAGACCTTGCGCAGCGCGGGGGCCATCTTGTTGCACAGCGTGCCGGCCACGATCATCACGTCCGACTGGCGCGGCGACGGGCGGAAAATCACGCCGAAGCGGTCCATGTCGTAGCGCGCGGCGCCAGCATGCATCATTTCCACAGCGCAGCACGCCAGGCCAAAGGTCATCGGCCAGAGCGACCCGGTGCGGGTCCAGTTGATCAGCTTGTCAGCGGTAGTCGTGACGAAGCCTTCATTGAGAACGCCTTCGATTGCCATATCACATCACTCCCAATCGAGCGCGCCCTTTTTCCAGATGTAGACGAAGCCCACGATGAATTCCAGCAGAAACACGCCCATGGCGAAGAAACCCGGCCAGCCGATATCCCGCAGGGCTACACCCCAGGGAAACAGGAAGGCGGTTTCGAGATCGAACAGGATAAAAAGAATAGCGATGAGGTAGTAGCGCACGTCGAACTTCATGCGCGCGTCCTCGAACGCTTCGAAGCCGCACTCGTACGGAGAGAGCTTCGCGGGATCAGGTTTGTTGGGACCGAGAATTCGGCCAATCGACATCAGTGCAATGCCGAGCACGACACCGAAGATGATGAAGATGAGGACGGGGAAGTAGGCTTCGAGATTCAAGGTACGGCCAGCCTTATCTGGAATGTTGTCAACAGCACCAGCGGTAAGCGGCGTCCTGTTGCCCACCCCAAGCGCCATTCCGTAGAAATTACGACGCCGCCTTGCGGACTGGCCGGGCTGCCCATCCGGGATACACTCCGGACGGACAACCCGATCAAGTTGTTTGGTGCCGACGGCGAGACTCGAACTCGCACAGCTTTCGCCACTACCCCCTCAAGATAGCGTGTCTACCAATTTCACCACGTCGGCTGGGGGAGAAACAATATTGCCTCGCGCCGGGCTTTTCAGGGCCCAGGGTTTTTACACCCTTCGGAACTCTGGCTGGGACTGCTTTGTCCTGGCTGGAGCCCCGTCGCTGGGGGATCGTTTCAAGCCTTGTATTCTAACCTAGAATTCCTGATTTGTTCAATGCACAACTGCAAAAATCTTCAAGAATCAGACACAAGGCAGGTTGATTATTTCGGTACTGCGGGCGCGGACGAATTCGAGGCCGCGGCACCCGATGCGGCAGCCGCGGCTGCAGGCGCCGAAGCCCCCGCCACTGCCGGTGCCACCTGCGGCGCGGAGCCCATCACACCCAGCGATGCCGCCGGCCGATAGTTGCCCAGCAGCGTCAGGCTCAGCGTGCAGATGAAGAACAGCGTCGCCAGCACGGCGGTGGTACGCGACAGGAAGTTGGCCGAGCCGGTGGCGCCGAACAGGCTGCCCGAGGCCCCCGAGCCGAACGCCGCACCGACATCGGCGCCCTTGCCATGCTGCAGCAGCACCAGGCCAATCACGCCAAGCGCGGATAGTACCTGCGCCACTACCAACAAAGTTTTGAAAATTGCCATTTGGTTCGATTCGCTTGCCTGATCAGACCCTATGAGCGGCCGGCATTCAGGCGTTGCCGATCGCGAGGAAATCGTCCGACTTCAGCGAGGCGCCTCCGATCAGCCCCCCGTCGATGTCGGGCATGGAAAATAGTTCTGCCGCGTTGTCCGGCTTGACGCTGCCGCCGTACAGCATGGCCATGCGAGCCGCAACCCCTGCATCGCGCGCTGCCACCTGGCCGCGCAAGAAGGCATGCACGGCCTGGGCCTGCTCGCTGCTTGCGGTCTTGCCGGTGCCGATTGCCCACACCGGCTCATATGCCAGCACGATACGCCCAAGCTGCTCCAGCGACAGCGCTTCGAGCACGGCGCCAAGCTGACGGCCAACCACCGCCTCGGTCTCGCCGGCCTCGCGCTGCGCCAGGGTCTCGCCCACGCACACCACCGGCACGATGCCGAATTCGAGTGCGCGCAGCGCCTTGGCCGCCACCGTGGCATCGTTCTCGCCATGGTAGCTGCGGCGCTCCGAATGCCCCACGAGGGCGTACGAAACACCGAACTCGGCCAGCATGGATGCCGCCACTTCGCCCGTGAAGGCACCGCGCGCCTCGGCGGATACGTCTTGAGCGCCCCAGGCCACATTGGAGCCGACCAGCAACGACTGGCACTGTGCCAGGTAAGGGAACGGCGCACACACCGCAAGGCGGGCACGTGCCGGTACAGCCTTGATACCTTCCAGCAGGGCCGCGTTGGCGGCCAGGCTGCCGTGCATCTTCCAGTTGCCGATGACGAGCTTTTGTCTCACAGGGCGCCCCTCTCAATCAAACCGGCTATTGTAGCGCGGGCCAGGGCCCTACGCCACCGAAGGGGCCCGAAATCGGCCAGGAGGCTCCCGCGCCCAGGCGATCCCGGGGCCCGCCCTACCCTGCCATCCCGCCGGGGCGCGCAGCCCCAGCTCCGCCCGCTTACCAGGTCAGGACGATCTTGCCGATGTGCTCGCTCGATTCCATCAGGCGATGCGCGTCCGCCGCCTGGGCGGCCGGGAAGGTCTGGTGGATCACCGGCTTGATCTTGCCCGCGGCCAGCAGCGGCCAGACGTGCTGGTGCAGTGCTTGCGCTATCTCACCCTTGAACGAAACCGGGCGCGGACGCAGCGTCGAACCGGTAACGGTGATGCGTCGGCGCAGGATGTCGCCCAGCGGGATCTCCGCCTTTGCGCCGCCCAGCAGCGCAATGATCACGATGCGGCCGTCGTCGGCCACGCAGGAAAGCTCGCGCGCCAGGTAGGGGCCGGCCACCATGTCGAGGATGACGTCCGCGCCGCGGCCACCGGTCAAGGCCTTGACCTCGGCGACGAAGTCTTCGGTCTTGTAGTTGATGGCGCGGTCGGCGCCCAGTTCCTCGCAGGCACGGCACTTGTCTGCGCTGCCAGCCGTCACGAAGACCTTGTGGCCCAGTGCCTTGGCAATCTGGATGGCGGTCGTGCCGATGCCGCTGGAGCCACCCTGGATCAGCAGGGTCTCATCCTTGCCCAGCGGGCCGCGGCCCAGGTAGCCGCGATCGAACACATTGCTCCATACGGTGAAGAAGGTCTCGGGCAATGCCGCCGCCTCGATATCCGACAGGCCGGCCGGCACCGGCAGGCATTGCGCCGCGGGGGCCACGCACAGCTCCGCGTAGCCACCGCCCTGCACCAGCGCGCAGACGCGATCGCCCAGCTTCAGGCCGAAGCGGTTGTCGGTGTGCGACAGGTCGCCGCCGGCAACCACCCCCGCCACTTCCAGGCCCGGCAGGTCGGACGCGCCGGGCGGCACAGGATAGTTGCCGGTGCGCTGGAATACGTCGGGGCGGTTGATGCCGGCCGCGCTCACGCGGATCAGGATCTCTCCCGCCTTGGGCACGGGATCGGGACGTTGCGCCAGTTGCAGGACTTCGGGGGCGCCGTATTCGCGGATTTCGATGGCTTGCATTGCTGCTCCTTGCTTTTCGCATGCGGCGGGCTCTCGCACGCATGACGGGGGATCGATCTGCTCTGCCGCCGCGCAGCACTACAAACGGGCCGAGCGGGCCGCCGGTGGCGGACGGGACTGGCGGCAGTGTAAACAAAAAAACGGCTGGACATCGCCAGCCGCTTTCTCTGCTACGGATACTACGAAACGCTTACTGCTGTTGCTGATCCGCCGAAGGCGTCGTCGGCGCAGCCGGCGCAGCCGGTGCGGCCGGAGCAGCAGGTGCTTCGCTGGTGTTGGCGATCGGGCTGATGCTGCCACCCTCTTCGGCCAGCGCAGCCTTCAGGGACAGGCGCAGGCGGCCCTTTTCGTCGGCCTGGATCAGCTTCACGCGAACGTGCTGGCCTTCCTTGAGCCAATCCTTGATGTCCTTGACGCGCTCGTTGACGATCTCGGAGATGTGCAGCAGGCCGTCCTTGCCTGGCAGGATGTTGACGATGGCGCCAAAGTCCAGCAGCTTCAGCACGGTGCCGGCGTAGATCTTGCCCACTTCGGCTTCCGCGGTGATGCCTTCGATGCGGCGCTTGGCTTCGGCCATGCCATCGGTCGAGGTCGAGGCGATGGTGATGGTGCCGTCTTCCTGGATGTCGATGGTGGTGCCGGTTTCCTTGGTCAGCGCCTGGATGGTCGAGCCGCCCTTGCCGATCACTTCGCGGATCTTGTCCGGATGGATCTTCATGGTGATCATGCGCGGTGCGTGCTCCGACAGCTCGGTGCGCGCATGGCCCATCGCATCCTGCATCTTGCCCAGGATATGCAGGCGGCCTTCCTTGGCTTGCGCCAGCGCGACCTGCATGATTTCCTTGGTGATGCCCTGGACCTTGATGTCCATCTGCAGCGCCGTGATGCCGTTGTCGGTACCCGCGACCTTGAAGTCCATGTCGCCGAGGTGGTCCTCGTCACCGAGGATGTCGGTCAGCACGGCGAACTTGTTGCCTTCCAGGATCAGGCCCATGGCCACGCCGGCCACGTGCGCCTTGATCGGAACGCCGGCGTCCATCAGTGCCAGGCAGCCGCCGCACACCGATGCCATCGACGACGAGCCGTTGGATTCGGTGATTTCCGACACCAGGCGAATGGTGTAGGCAAATTCGTCATCCTTCGGCAGGACCGGGATCAGCGCGCGCTTGGCGAGGCGGCCGTGACCGATTTCGCGGCGCTTGGGGCTGCCCACGCGACCGGTTTCGCCGGTGGCGAACGGAGGCATGTTGTAGTGGAGCATGAAGCGGTCGCGGTATTCGCCGGCGAGCGCGTCGATGATCTGCTCATCGCCCTTGGTGCCCAGCGTGGCAACCACCAGCGCCTGGGTTTCACCACGGGTGAAGATGGCCGAGCCGTGGGCGCGCGGCAGCACCGACGAACGGATCTCGATCGGGCGCACGGTGCGGGTATCGCGGCCATCGATGCGCGGCTCGCCCGACAGCACCTGGCTGCGCACGATCTTGGCTTCGATGTCGAACAGCACGTTGCCCACTTCGACCTTGTCGGCTTCCACGCCGGCTTCGGCCAGCTTGGCCGTCACGGAGGCGTAGACTTCCTTGAGCTTCTGGCTGCGCGCCGACTTCTGGCGCAGCTGGTAGGCGTCCTGCAGCAGCGGCAGGGCGATCTCGCCAACCTTGGCGATCAGCGCTTCGTTCTTCGGTGCGGCGGTCCAGTCCCACTCCGGCTTGCCGCCGTCGCGCACCAGCTCATGGATGGCGTTGATGGCGGTCTGCATTTGCTCGTGGCCATAGACCACGGCGCCCAGCATCACTTCTTCCGACAGCTGGCGGGCTTCCGACTCCACCATCAGCACGGCGCGCTCGGTACCGGCAACCACGAGGTCCAGTTCCGATGCGGCGATCTGCGAGCGGGTCGGGTTCAGCAGGTACTGGCCGTCCTTGTAGCCAACGCGCGCTGCGCCGACCGGGCCGCTGAACGGAATGCCCGACACTGCCAGGGCAGCCGACGCGCCGATCAGGGCGGGGATATCCGCCGGCACTTCCGGGTTCAACGACAGCACGTGGATGACCACTTGCACTTCGTTATAGAAACCTTCCGGGAACAGCGGGCGCAGCGGACGGTCGATCAGGCGCGAGGTCAGCGTCTCGTTTTCCGACGGACGGCCTTCACGCTTGAAGAAGCCACCGGGGATCTTGCCGGCGGCGTAGGTCTTTTCGATGTAGTCGACGGTCAGCGGGAAGAAGTCCTGGCCGGCCTTGGGCGACTTGGCAGCGACAACGGTGGCGAGCACCACGGTGTCTTCAATGTCGACGATCACGGCACCGCCAGCCTGGCGGGCAATCTCGCCAGTTTCCAGGCGCACCTTGTGCTGGCCCCACTGGAATTCCTTGACGATCTTATTGAACATGGTCATGAGCGTTCCTTTAATTCGCGCTTGCACGCTTGTGCAACGCCCGCGTTAGCAGCCGCGGGCGAACTGCCGGATCATCGTCGGTCGCAGTTGCAGGGAAGTGCTATGCCATTCCAGTGCGGCACCTGCTCAGTTGGTGCTCAGGTGGATACCGCCCTGGAATGACACAAAACCCCGTTTCCTTGCCCGACTCCGGTATTTGAATGACTGCAGACGAATCACTGCAGAAAAAGCTAAAGAACGAAGTAACTTACTCCGTTGCACGTCTTGGCGCAACGGGCGCCAGCCCGGGGGGCATGGCGCCATCAAGTGAAATAAAAATCACTTTAAGCGATTCAAGGCATCGACCTTCCGGCCGCAAAAACAAAATGCCTGCATCAGCGGGGCTGACGCAGGCATTCGTGGCTCACGCGAAGGCGTGCAGTGCATCCATTCGTGCTGCCATCCGGACGATCCTGACTGCTTACTTACGCAGGCCGAGCTTCTCGATCAGCGAACGATAACGGTCGGCATCGTTGGCCTTGAGGTAGTCCAGCAGGCGACGACGACGGCTCACCATGCGCAGCAGACCGCGGCGGCTGTGGTGATCCTTCATGTTGGCCTTGAAGTGGGGGGTCAGTTCGTTGATGCGGTTGGTCAGCAGGGCAACCTGGACTTCCGGGCTACCGGTGTCGTTGGCGGCGCGTGCGAACTGCTTGATGACTTCGGTCTTGCTGTTGATTTCGGCTACTGCCATGGTGATTTCCTTTTCACTTGCGAACGCTACAGCGCGGAATGTGCCGTATGCGTCGTGCCTTTGATGTTGCTGTCAGGCAATTTCCGTCCTGGCCGGACCGATTGAGCAACCGGTTGGCCGTGACAGCCGGCGATTATAGCGGAAATTGGGATGGGGATGGAATTTGCCCGGTTGCGGGCTGGTTGCCCCCGCCGAATCCCCGCTAAAACCTCTCCATCTTGCAACTGGTGGACAGTGTAGTCTGGGCGGACTTCAGCTTCCTGACAGTCCGGAACCCATACCCCGATCCTTCGTTATCGAACCGCACATCCCCGCCCTGCCGCTCCATCACGGAAACATAAAGCGGCTGCAGCACCTGATGGTCATCGGCCCGGATAGTCGCCTCATGAAAATCGTTGACATAGCGCATACCCTCGAGCGCCCGCGCCACCTTGACGGCATCCGTCGACCCTGCCTTCTCGATCGCCCGGGCCAGCATCTCCACCATCATCTGCATGCGCAGGTGCACGTAGTCGTCCTTGGGCTCCGGGTAGCGCGCCCGGAACGCCTGGTAGAACGCATCCGAAGCCGCGCCGCCCACGTTCGGATGCCACTCGGCCACCGCCAGCACCCGCCCGACCCCGGCATCGCCCATGGCCGCCGGCGCGCCCAGGCCGTTGCCATAGAACGTGTAGAACTTGGCTTTCAGTCCGCCTTCGCGCGCTGCCTTGACCATCAGCGTGAGATCGTTGCCCCAGTTGCCCGTAATCACGGCGTCCGCGCCACTGGCCTTGATCTTGGCGATATATGGGGCGAAATCCTTGATTTTGCCGATCGGATGAAACTCATCGCCCACGATGTGCAGCTCAGGGCGTTTGGCGGCCAGCATCTCGCGTGCCGAACGAGCCACCTGATGGCCAAAACTGTAATCCTGGTCGATCAGGTACACGCGCCGCACGCTGGTATCGGCGCGGATGACCTCGGTCAGCGCCTGCATGCGCATGTCTGCACTCGCATCGAAGCGGAAATGCCAGAAACTGCAGCTTTCGTTGGTCAGCGCGGGATCGACCGCGGAATAGTTGAGAAAGAGCACGCGCGCCTCGGGCTGGCGCGCGTTGTGCCGATTGATGGCGCCCACCAGCGCGCCAGCCACCGCCGAACTATTGCCTTGCAGGACAAAGGGGATATTCCTGTCCACCAGGCCGCGCAACTGGATCAGGCTCTCGTCGACATTGCCCTTGCTATCGAAGGTAACGAGTTCAAAGGGACGCGGGCCCTCGGCAGTCTTGACGCCGCCACGCGCGTTGACGCGATCGATGGCAATCCGCAGGTTGCGCACAACGGCATCGCCCGCGTTGGCAAAGGGACCGGACAACCCCTCGATCATGCCGAGACGGATCGGCTCCTGCGCGCCGGCCCCTGCCGCTACCGCGAGCAAGCAAGCTGCCAGCCATCGTTTACACCACATCGAGAGACCTCCCGCTAAAGCGCCGCATGGTAAGCCAGGGAGCAGGCAGAGGCAAATGGGCGCACCTTCGCGGCAAAACGCGGAATTGAGCGAGAATAGCCCAAGCGGCGGCAAAAATAGAGGAAGTTGAAGGGGAGAACGCAGGACCAGCGGTCGCCGGCTCCTGTATTCGGCCCCAAGCCGGCGCATACCGGCGCGCGGACGCTAGCACCAGAGCTTTTGCCAGTGCTTCGTCCAGTTGAAGTGAAAGCGCTGCGCGAAGGGGGCGAGAGTCATCGGCTCCAGCGTGCTTCGAAACGCACCGTTCTTGCTGCCCTGCTCCGCCACCGGGTCTTCGAGCCAGAGGACGAACTCTATCAGGCGGAGGTCGTGGCGCAGCACGCCGCCGCCATCGAAATGGAAATTGAACATTGACGGCCAGTTGCCTGCTTGGGCTCGCGGGGCTTGCCGAACTGCTGTTCTATATACCAGATCACGCCCGCCCCCTCGCCAACGGGCCTGACCAGCGCCGGTGAGGTGTGAGCGGGGCCGATCGTGGAGCGTGCGCGGAACGCAAAACGCCCGCCGTCGTCCTCGTGGGAACGCGGCGGGCCGATTAAAGCCCCGCTGCCGCCTAGGCCGCGGGCTTACCGGTCAGATCGGGATCAGATCTGCGGGTTGATCTTCTGCACGGCCTTGTCGTGCAGCTTGTTCAAGGCAGCCAGGTAGGCCTTGGCCGAAGCGGCCACGATATCGGGATCGGTGCCCACGCCGTTGACGATGCGCCCACCCTTGGACAAGCGGACCGTTACCTCGCCCTGCGCCTGCGTGCCGGCGGTAATGGCATTGACGGAATACAGCACCAGTTCGGCGCCGCTGTTGACCTTGCCTTCAATCGCGTGCAGCGTGGCATCGACCGGACCGTTGCCCTCGCCTTCCCCGGTCAGCTCCTGGCCGTCCATATTGAACACCACGCGCGCATGCGGGCGCTCGCCGGTTTCGGAGTGCTGCGACAGGGAGATAAAGCGGAAGTGCTCGTTGACGTCGTGTGCCTCGTCGGAAACGATGGCCATGATGTCTTCGTCGAAGATCTCGGACTTCTGGTCGGCCAGTTCCTTGAAGCGAGTGAAAGCAGCGTTGACTTCGCTCTCGCTTTCCAGTTCGATGCCGAGTTCCTGCAGGCGCTGCTTGAAGGCGTTGCGGCCCGAGAGCTTGCCCAGCACGATCTTGTTGGCGGTCCAGCCCACATCTTCGGCGCGCATGATCTCGTAGGTATCGCGCGCCTTCAGCACCCCATCCTGGTGGATACCCGAAGCATGGGCGAACGCGTTGGCGCCGACCACGGCCTTGTTGGGCTGCACCACGAAGCCGGTGATCTGCGATACCAGCTTGGAGGCCGGCACGATCTGCGTGGTGTCCACACCGACGTCGAGGTCGAAGTAGTCGCGGCGCGTCTTCACCGCCATCACCACTTCTTCCAGGCTGGTATTGCCGGCGCGCTCGCCCAGGCCGTTGATGGTGCACTCGACCTGGCGCGCGCCGCCGAGTTTGACCGCTGCCAGCGAGTTGGCCACCGCCATGCCGAGGTCGTTATGGCAATGCACGGACCAGATGGCCTTGTCGGAATTGGGGATGCGCTCGCGCACCGAGCGGATCAGCCCCGCATAGCCCTCCGGCACGGCATAACCCACGGTATCCGGCAGGTTGATGGTGCTAGCGCCTTCACGAATCACGCCTTCAAGCACGCGGCACAGGAAATCCATGTCCGAACGGCTGCCGTCTTCGGGCGAAAACTCGATATCGTCGGTGAACTGGCGCGCAAAGCGTACCGCCAGGATGGCCTGTTCATAGACCTGGTCCGGCGTCATGCGCAGCTTCTTTTCCATATGCAGCGCCGAAGTGGCGATGAAGGTATGGATGCGGAAGGCGTTGGCCGGTTTCAGCGCCTCCGCCGCGCGCGCGATATCGCGGTCGTTGGCGCGGGCCAGCGAGCAGATGGTCGAATCCTTGACGACCTGCGCGATGGAGCGAATCGCTTCAAAGTCGCCGTTGGAGCTGGCCGCAAAGCCGGCTTCGATCACGTCGACCTTCAGGCGCTCCAGCTGCCGCGCGATGCGGATCTTTTCCTCGCGGGTCATGGAGGCGCCTGGCGACTGTTCGCCGTCGCGCAAGGTGGTGTCGAAAATAATGAGTTTGTCGGACATGAGTGGGGCTCCTGGGCTTATCTTTGTATCTGGCGAATCAAGTTGCTGTCTCGGCATTCGCCGTCTTGTTTTGCTGTGCTGCTGTATTGGTGCTGAATGCAAAACGCCCCGGCGTGCAGTGATGCAGGCCGGGGCGTTTTATGAATCCTGTGTGACTTGGCGCGAGGGTCTTGGCTTCCCTCAGCGCAAACGCGTCCCGACCTGATGACCTAGTAGGCCACCTAGAATGGTGCGGGCGAGTAGGGCTTGGCGCGAAATCATGTCAGCGACTATAGCCGAGATGCCGGGCGTGTGCAATATGATCGCGTGAATCGGGGTGATCGCCGGGAAGAAAGGCCCCAGGGGCGCCCTGCCCCTGGGATGCCAGGCGTCAGGCCTTGGGCGGGATGCGCAGCTTCTGGCCGGGATAGATCTTGTCCGGATGCGACAACATGGGCTGGTTGGCCTCGAAAATGGTGGTGTATAGCGCACCGTTGCCATAGGCCGTCTGGGAAATCGCCCACAAAGTGTCGCCCTTGACCACCGTATGCCATGTCGACTCGATCGAGTCGACATTGACCGACATCTTGTCCTCGACCTTCTCCACACCCTGGACATTGCCGCAGCACAGGACGATCTTCTCGCGGGTCGCCTGATCCGGCGCCACGCCGAACACCGTCACCAGCGCCTGTGCACCGTCAACCTGCACCATCAACCCGGTGGCATCCAGGTTCATCTGCTTGATGTAGCCCTCGATGGCATCGCCAGCCGCGCGGTTGGCCGCGTCGACGTCCGCCGACGGTGCATCGGCCGGCGCGGCCTTGGCTGCGCTGCCGCCGAACAGTTTCTCTCCTGCTTCCTTGATGAAGTCGAGCATGCCCATGAGAACCTCCAGTTGGTCAGTGATAAGTGGACAACAGTGGATACAGCAAACCACGGCAAACCGCACCGCTAGCCTGCGCCCCGGCCTTGCGGGCCAGACAGCGCAGAGTTCTGGAAAACAAAAAGTAAAAAGGCGCCGTAGCGCCTCTTTACTGACCTGCCGTCAGGAACGTTCATTCCCGCCGTCCCGCGCCGTCCGGATGCCTGCCGGCTTGCCATGCAACGCATGCCAGCCCCATAGCAGGTAACCGGAAATGGCGTATGCCACGAACAGCCCGAACAACGCCACCGGCGGATCCGTCGAGACCACAACAAACAGCACCAACACCAGCACCATCATGCCGAAGGGCACGCGGTAGCGAACATCGAGCGCCTTGCCGCTGTAGAACGGCGCGTTGGAGACCATCGAAAGCCCGGCATACAGCGTGATGCCGAATGCCACCCACGGCATCCACAGTTCCTTCACCGGCAGCTTGTTGTCGATCACCAGCCAGACAAAGCCGGCCACCAGCGCCGCCGCCGCCGGGCTGGGCAGCCCCTGAAAGAAGCGCTTGTCGACCACGCCGATGTTGGCGTTGAAACGTGCCAGCCGCAGTGCCGCGCACGTGCAGTAGACAAACGCGGCGATCCATCCCCACTTGCCCAGGTCGTGCAGGATCCACTCGTACATCACCAGCGCCGGCGCAACCCCGAATGAGGTCATGTCCGACAACGAGTCATATTGCTCGCCGAACGCGCTCTGCGTGTTGGTGATGCGCGCCACGCGGCCGTCCATGCCATCCAGCACCATGGCGGCGAAGATGGCGATGGCCGCGCTGTCGAAGCGCATGTTCATGGCCTGCACGATGGCGAAGAACCCGGCGAACAGCGCCGCCGTGGTGAACGCGTTGGGCAACAGGTAGATACCGCGCCGGCGCGGGCGCACATACTCGATATCGTGATCGTCGCCGGCTTCGTCGTCGAAGTCGTCGGGTTCGTTGCCGCGCAGCTGATTGTGGCGGAAAGGACGCAAGTTCGTCACGTTGCCATTGCTAACGCGCTTGTTGCGTCGGTTGAAAGCACCCATGCCTGTTCTCCAGTGGGTCCGGTGTATTCCGGCCTGGCCGGATTAATCCAGTTCGGCCAGGATGGTCGACGAGGCCGACACTTTTTCGCCAATGGTGACGCGCGGGCGTGCATCCACCGGCAGGTAGACGTCGACGCGCGAGCCAAAGCGGATGAACCCGTAGCGCTGGCCACGCGAAAGCGTTTCGCCAACCCGGGTGTAGCAGAGGATTCGGCGGGCCACCAGGCCAGCCACCTGTACCAGCGTCACCACCTTGCCGTCAGCGGCACGGCGGATGACCACAGCGTTGCGTTCGTTCTCCAGCGAGGCCTTGTCGAGGTCGGCGTTGACGAACTTGCCGGGGAAATACTCGACCTTCTCTACCTTGCCATCCACGGAGACGCGGTTGGAGTGTACGTTGAACACGTTCATGAAGACACTGATCTTCAGGGCCTCCCGTCCTGCGTAGGGATCCATGGTCTTCTCGACCACCACGATACGGCCGTCGGCGGGAGCCAGGACTGCGTTCGGCTGGGCCGGGATGGGCCGCGGCGGATCGCGGAAAAACTGCAGCACGAACAGCGTAATGATCCACAGCGGCAAGGCCCACCAGAAGCCAGCGCTGACCTGCACCAGCAGCGAGATGACAAAGGCGCCGGCCAGGAACGGCCAGCCTTCACGGGCGATCAGCGGATGAGGATAGTTCATGCAGTGCTTGGATAGAGGAATAAAGTCTGACAAGGATAACAAAAAGCCGTTCAGTCCCCGCCCGAATAACCCCTCGAAGCGGGGATATTGCGCGGAATACTGAACGGCTGCGGCCCGCGCCGTCAGTAGCGGCGGGCCGTCGGGCTGCAATACAGCTTAGTTCTTCGACTGGTCGACCAGCTTGTTCTTTGCGATCCAGGGCATCATGGCGCGCAGCTTGGCACCCACTTCCTCGATCTGGTGCTCGGCCGTCAGGCGGCGGCGCGAGATCAGGGTCGGGGCGCCGGCCTTGTTTTCCAGCAGGAAGCTCTTGGCGTATTCGCCGGTCTGGATGTCGGTCAGGCATTGCTTCATGGCCTTCTTGGTCTCCTCGGTCACGACGCGCGGGCCGGTGACGTATTCGCCGTATTCGGCGTTGTTGGAGATCGAGTAGTTCATGTTGGCGATGCCGCCTTCATAGATCAGGTCGACGATCAGCTTGAGTTCGTGCAGGCACTCGAAGTAAGCCATTTCCGGCGCGTAGCCGGCTTCCACCAGCGTCTCGAAGCCAGCCTTGATCAACTCCACCGTACCGCCGCACAGCACGGCCTGTTCGCCGAACAGGTCGGTTTCGGTTTCTTCGCGGAAGTTGGTTTCGATGATGCCGGCGCGGCCGCCGCCGTTGGCGGTAGCGTACGACAGGGCGATGTCACGGGCGGCGCCGGACTTGTCCTGGTGCACGGCGATCAGGTGGGGCACGCCGCCGCCTTGGGCGTAGGTCGAGCGCACGGTGTGGCCCGGGGCCTTCGGCGCGATCATGATCACGTCGAGGTCGGCGCGCGGGATCACGGCACCGTAGTGCACGTTGAAGCCGTGGGCGAAGGCCAGCGCTGCGCCTTGCTTGATGTTGTCATGCACTTCGTTCTTGTACACGTCGGCGATCTGCTCGTCCGGCAGCAGGATCATGACAACGTCGGCGTCCTTGACGGCGTCGGCCACTTCCTTGACTTGCAGGCCAGCGTTGACGGCCTTGTTCCACGATGCGCCGCTCTTGCGCAGGCCGACCGTCACCTTGACGCCGGAGTCGTTCAGGTTCTGCGCGTGGGCGTGGCCTTGCGAGCCGTAGCCGATGATGGTGACGTTCTTGCCCTTGATCAGGGAGAGGTCGGCGTCCTTGTCGTAAAACACTTTCATGATAATTCCTTCGATCTTTCGTTTTCGTGTGTCGGGTTGGCGGCTACCGCCCGGCTAGTGCCGGCACCGGCGCCGCCGCTGGATACTGCAATCGGGTTCAGACCTTCAGGATGCGCTCGCCGCGGCCAATGCCCGAGCCGCCGGTACGGACGGTCTCGAGGATGGCGGCGCGGTCGATGGCGTCGAGGAAGGCATCCAGCTTGCCGCCGTTGCCGGTCAGCTCGATGGTGTAGGTCTTCTCGGTAACGTCGATGATGCGGCCGCGGAAGATGTCGGCGGTGCGCTTCATTTCCTCGCGCTCCTTGCCCACCGCGCGCACCTTGACGAGCATCAGCTCGCGCTCGATGTGCGCGCCTTCGGTCAGGTCCACCACCTTGACCACTTCCACCAGGCGGTTCAGGTGCTTGGTGATCTGCTCGATCACGTCGTCCGAACCACTGGTGACGATGGTCATGCGCGACAGCGAAGCGTCTTCGGTGGGTGCCACCGTCAACGTCTCGATGTTGTAGCCGCGCGCCGAGAACAGGCCAACCACGCGCGACAGCGCGCCGGGTTCATTTTCCAGCAGGACCGAAATAATATGTCGCATTACAGGTCCTCCGCGCCAAGCAGCATTTCGGAGATACCCTTGCCGGCCTGCACCATCGGCCACACGTTTTCAGTCGGGTCGGTCTGGAAATCAAGGAACACGGTACGGTCTTTCAGGCGGAACGCTTCGCGCAGGGCGGGCTCGACATCGGCCGTCTTTTCGATGCGCATGCCGATATGGCCATAGGCCTCGGCCAGCTTGACGAAGTCGGGCAGCGCATCCATGTAGGAGTGYGAGTAGCGGTTGTCGTACTCGATTTCCTGCCACTGGCGCACCATGCCGAGATAGCGGTTGTTGAGCGCGCAGATCTTCACCGGGGTGTCGTACTGCAGGCAGGTCGACAGTTCCTGGATGTTCATCTGGATCGAGCCTTCGCCGGTGATGGTCACCACTTCCTTCTCGGGGAAGGCTTTCTTGATGCCCATCGCGTACGGCAGGCCCACGCCCATCGTGCCCAGGCCGCCGGAATTGATCCAGCGGCGCGGCTCGTTGAACTTGTAGAACTGCGCGGCCCACATCTGGTGCTGGCCCACGTCCGAGCAGACAAAGGCGTCGCCGTGGGTCAGTTCCCAGATCTTTTCCACCACGTACTGCGGCTTGATGATCTCGGATTCGCGGTCGTACTTGAGGCAGTCCACCGAACGCCACTGCTCGATCTGCTCCCACCACTTGGCCAGGGCCTCGCGCTTGGGCTTCACGTCGCTGGCCTGCAGCTGCGCGATCAGTTCCTGCAGCACATCCTTGACGTGGCCCACGATGGGAATGTCGACCTTGACCCGCTTCGAGATGGAAGACGGATCGATGTCGATATGGATGATCTTGCGCGGCTGCGAGGTGAAGTGAGCCGGATTGCCGATCACGCGGTCGTCGAAACGGGCGCCGATGGCAATCAGCACGTCGCAGTTCTGCATGGCCATATTGGCTTCATACGTGCCGTGCATGCCGAGCATGCCGACGAACTGCTTGCTGGTGCCAGGGAACGAGCCGAGACCCATCAGCGTGTTGGTGACCGGATGGCCGGTCAGCGCGGCAAGCTGGCGCAGCTCCTCGCTGGCGTTGGCCAGCACCACCCCGCCGCCTGCGTAGATGAACGGACGTTCGGCGCCCTGCAACAGCGCGAGCGCCTTGCGGATCTGGCCCGAATGGCCCTTGTTCACCGGGCTGTACGAGCGCATGTCGATCGACTTGGGGTACTCGTACTTGCAGGAATTGCGGGAAACGTCCTTGGGAATATCGACGACAACCGGGCCAGGACGGCCGGTCGCGGCGATATAGAACGCCTTCTTGATGGTCGAAGCGAGATCGCGGACGTCCTTGACCAGGAAGTTGTGCTTGACGATGGGGCGGGTGATGCCGACCGTGTCGCATTCCTGGAAAGCATCCTGCCCGATGGCGTGCGTCGGCACATTGCCGGTGATGATCACCATCGGGATCGAGTCCAGGTAGGCCGTGGCAATGCCCGTCACCGCATTGGTGACGCCGGGACCGGAGGTCACCAGGGCGCAGCCCACCTTGCCGGTCGCACGCGCATAGCCGTCTGCGGCATGAACCGCGGCCTGCTCGTGGCGCACCAGGATGTGCTCGATCTTCTTTTGCTTGTAGAACTCGTCGTAGATATACAGCACTGCGCCGCCGGGGTAGCCCCAGACGTACTCGACGCCTTCTTCGGCAAGTGCGTGAACGAGAATTTCCGCCCCGATCATTTCGGGTGCGGCAGATGAATTGCTGTCTGCGTGGAATTCCGCGCTGGGCATGTTCATTTCAGTCCTTTGCAATTTTCGGCAAAAAATTGTTCGGATGCTCTCTGCCGGGCTTGTGGCACGGGTTCAAGCGGTGCGCGTCTGCATGGAAGACCGCCTCATAAGCGGCCGGATGAGACAACCACTGATGTCGTGTGAACCAGCGATGATACTGTATTGGATCAGGCTGGTCTACGGGCTTTTTTCATCCCGGGGGCTTCGCGCAAGATTCGGGAACGCGCTACCCACTACCTACCCCGCGCCTGAATGACCACAAGAGAGAACAAGGATGGTCACAGGGGGGGTTATTTGCTAGCATCCCACCATTTTGGACGTGCAAGAAGCCGTTTCCTGCACATCCGTCGGCCAAGGCCCCACCGTCTGTACCCCGCCTGCATGGCTACCGATCAGGAACTATCCGACTTTCTCGCCAGCGTCGAGCGGCGCGCCTTCAAGCAGGCCGTGTTTGCGGTGCGCGACGACGAAGCCGCCCTGGACATTGTCCAGGACGCGATGATCAAGCTCGCCGAAAAATATGGCGACAAGAACGCCGCGGAACTCGCGCCGCTGTTCCAGCGCATACTGCAAAACACCATCCACGACTGGTTCCGCCGCCAGAAAGTGCGCAATACCTGGGTCACGCTGTTCTCCAACCTGCGCGACGACCGCGAAGGCGAGGATAATGACCTGCTCGACACTTTCGAGGCCGAGATCGGCACCGAATCCGCCGAGAGCAGCGCCGACAAGGTCGAGCGCGCCCAGACCATGCACATCATCGAACAGGAGATCCAGCGCTTGCCGGCACGTCAACGCGAAGCCTTCCTGATGCGTTACTGGGAGGATATGGACGTCGCGGAAACGGCTGCTGTCATGGGATGCTCCGAAGGCAGCGTCAAGACGCACTGTTCCCGTGCCACGCACACACTGGCGCAGGCATTGCGAGCGCGGGGGGTCCGACTATGAGCACGAGAAACGAAAAAGAAATCAACGAACGCCGCCTGGCACACGAGATTCGCACGGCACTGGATGCCTCGGCGAATACGCTGCCCGACAATGTGACCGACCGGCTCGCCGCCGCGCGGCGGATAGCGCTGTCCCGCAAGAAGGCGCAGGCCGCCGTTGCCGCGCCGCAACTGGCCACGGCCGGGATGCACATGGTCTCCTTCGACGAGGATGACTCGCCGCTGCATCGCGCAGGCGCATGGCTGCGCCGCCTCGGACTGGTGTGGACGCTGGTGGCCCTGGCCGCCGGACTGATCGGCATTTACCACTGGCAGCAGCAGCAGCGCGTCGATGAGCTCGCGGATGTGGATGCCGCCATGCTGCTCGACGATCTCCCGCCCACAGCCTATGCCGACCAAGGCTTCCACGTGTTCCTGAAGCGCGGCCAGTAACATGACCAGCGCCCACCTCAACCCCGACGCACCGCGCCGGCGGCTGGCAGCCTTGCTGCTGGCCGGGATGGCTGCCGCCGTCACTTTGTACCTGGGGCCGCTTACGTGCCACGCACAGGGTGGCCGCGCGCCCGCTGCCGCCGCCGTCGCAAACGCCCATCCGGCCTGGGAGGAACTCAACCCCGTGCAGCAGCGCGTTCTGGAGCCGCTGGCCGGGGAGTGGAACACCTTCCCCGAGTTGAACAGGCGGAAATGGCTGCAGATCGCAGAGCGCTATCCAAAGTTTTCGCCCGCCGAACAGGCACGCCTGCAGACGCGCATGACCGAATGGGTCAAGATGACACCCCAGCAACGCCGCCTGGCCCGCGAAAACTACCAGATCACGCGTTCGGTGCCGGCCCAGAAGAAGGCCGAAGCCTGGGACAAGTACCAGCAGTTGCCGGAAGAGCAGAAGAAGAACCTGGCGGCGGCCGAGAAGGTGCCGCGCCGTCCGGGCGCAGTCAGCGCACTGCCTTCGGGCAAGCGGCTGCCCGCCGAGACCACGCGGCAATTGCACCTGGAAAAGAAGGCGCCGGCCGGCGCCACCTCGAACGCCAGGCGCACGCCGGCACCCAAAGCCGCCCCACCGGCGCCTGAGCCCCAATCCACCCCGACGGCGGTCGCCGCGGCCCCGGCGACGGACACCCCGCGCGAGGCCGCCACCGAAGCCGCCGCCAGCAGTGCCGCCAGCCCCGACGAGCCGGTGCGCCGCTGAGAACCTGCGGTAGCGCTGCCCGTACTGCCATACCCTGACGATCCCGGCTTTTGGCATAATGCCGCTTGTGCTGCCCCAGCCGCGCTTGTTTCCAGCCTGGCGGCCCTGCTTCGCCGCCCGGCTCGCCGTGGACGCCGCTGCCGCGAATGACTTGGGAGTCATGGGATCCCCCCGGATCCCATCATCCGGCAGCCTTATTTACCAGGCGGCGCGCTGCCCGCTCAGGCATCACCGCCGAGCCGGCGCCGGACCCCGCCGTTTTCCCGTCTGATCGCCATGCCTGCCGTCACCACGCCCAAGTCCAACGCCAAGCCGGCTGCATCCGCCGCGCCAGCCAGCCCCGTGGGGCCGGGCCAGGCGCCGACGATCCGCCGCCGCATCGCCTGCATGCTGTACGAGGGCGTGTTGCTGTTCGGCGTGCTGAGCGCCTCTACCGGGCTCTACCTGCTGGCGCGCCCTGGGCTGCAGCAACTGGGCCTGGATGGCCGCTTCACCATGCAATGCTGGAGCTTCCTGGTGCTGGGCTGCTATTTCGTCTGGTTCTGGCAGCGCAACGGCCAGACCCTGGCCATGCAGACCTGGCGCATGCGCGTGGAGACGGCCGCGGGAACGCCCCCGCGCTGGCCGCAGGCGGCGCTGCGCTACCTGCTGGCATGGCTGTGGCTGCCACCTTCGGCGGCGGCCGGCCACTTCCTCGGCCTCGTCAAGGGCCCCTTCATCGGCGTGCTGTGCGCCGGACTGCTGCTCTGGATCCTGCTGGCCTGGCTGGACCCCAGGCGGCAGTTCCTGCACGACCGCCTCGCCCGCACCCGCCTGACCGACCTGCGCCCGCCCAAGCCATGAACCTGTCGGCCGCCGCCTTGCGCCGCACCGCGGTGGCATTGCAGGCCGCCGCAGCACTGGGCTGCGCCACCGCACTCCATGACTGGTATGACTGGTCCCTTGCCCCAGCCCTGCTGGCCGGCATCGGCGTGGTGCTGGCGGTGCTGGGGCTGGCCGTCGCCGGCGCCTTTGCCATTTCCCTGCGCGGCATCGGCGAGCCCGCCGAGACCCGCCCGCCGCTCCCGCACGCCTTGCTGGACACCCGGCCGTCGCCGTTGACGCTGCCGCGGGCGCTGGCCTGCTACTTGCGCGAATACGCCGCTGTGTTCCGCATGTTCAACTGGCTGCAGCCATTCTGTTCGCACCGGCGCCTGCGCCCGGCCAATGCGCCGAGTTCGCGTCCGCCGCTGCTGCTGGTGCACGGCTACGGCTGCAACCACGCGGTCTGGCTCGATATGCAGCCCGCCCTTGCGGAGGCCGGCTATCACTGCGAGGCGATCGACCTGGACCCGGTCTTCGGCGACATCGATCACTATGCCCTCGAAGTAAGCGCCGCCATGGCACGCATCGCCGCCACCACCGGCCAGCCTCCGCTGCTGCTCTGCCACAGCATGGGCGGCCTGGCCGCGCGTGCCGCGCTGGCCGGCAGGGGGGCGCCGCCGCCGTGCCGCGGCATCGTCACGCTGGGCACCCCGCACCACGGCTGCGCGCTGGCCCGCTACGGCGGCGGTTTCAACGCGCGCCAGATGCGCTGCGGCAGCGCCTGGCTGCGCGCGCTGGCGGCGCGGGAAACGCCCCGCCAGCGCGCCGCGCTGGTGTCGATCTTCAGCTGGCACGACTCCATCGCGGGCCCGGCCGGCACATCCTGGCTGGAAGGCGCCCATCACGTTCCCCTGGCCGCCATCGGCCATGTCAGCCTGTTGCGGCACCCGCAGGCCACGCAGGCCGTGTTGCGCGCGCTTGCGCAGTTGTCGGCGGTGGCGCCGGCGGCCTGAGCCGCCGGCGGACGTTGCCGGGTTTCGATTTCGGCACTGTTGGCCTTTGCAGCCAAGGGCTGTCGCCGTTTCTTGTACGGCGCTGGTTTTTTGAAGCCCAAGCCCGGCACGCAGCGTCCCTCATCGCGCATGGCATCCTCGCAACGGTCATATGACGTTCATGTTTCCGTCACTGCTCCGTCACGCGCTGCTGGCCCAATGCAGCCATCGTCGCTACCGGGGCCACCATGGTTCAAGCTCTTCGTTCTGCCTGCGGACGTCTGGCCAAGGCCATGTATCTGCTGGGCAGCCGCACCGCCGAGTCTCAATCC
Source organism: Cupriavidus sp. 01L45 (assembly GCF_056399885.1). Taxonomy (NCBI): domain Bacteria; kingdom Pseudomonadati; phylum Pseudomonadota; class Betaproteobacteria; order Burkholderiales; family Burkholderiaceae; genus Cupriavidus; species Cupriavidus sp. 01L45. The sequence goes on from NZ_JBFTSG010000015.1 coordinate 124,581, forward strand.
CTGCCCGCCGCGCTGGCCGCATTCATGCCACCGGGCAGTACCTTGCAGCAACGGCCTCCCGCGCGTACCGCCACCTCTCCCGCCCCCGCCGCCCCGCCGGACACCACAGTCCAAACCCCGCACCCTTCCCACCCGATCCGCCATTACCGTGCCATCTGGCTGTCGGACATCCATCTCGGCACGCCCGGCTGCCAGGCCGACTACCTGCTCGACTTCCTCAAGCACAATGAATCGGACCAGCTCTACCTGGTCGGCGACATCATCGACGGCTGGCAATTGCGCCGCGGCTGGTACTGGCCGCAAAGCCACAACGACGTGGTGCAGAAGCTGCTGCGCAAGGCGCGCAAGGGCACCGAGGTGATCTACGTGCCAGGCAACCACGATGAGGTGGCGCGCCAGTTCGACGGCCTCGCCTTCGGCGACATCACGGTGCGCGAAGACGCCATCCACGTCACCGCCGCCGGCCGCAGGCTGTGGGTGGTGCATGGCGACCTGTTCGATGGCGTGGTGCAGCACGCGCGCTGGCTGGCCTACCTGGGCGACTCGCTCTACACGCTGATCCTGGCCATCAATCGCCACTTCAACCGCATCCGTGCCCGTCTCGGCTTCCCGTACTGGTCGCTGTCGCAATACCTGAAGCACCAGGTCAAGAACGCGGTGAATTACATCAACTCGTTCGAGCAGGCGATGGTGGACGAAGCGCGCCGGCGCGGTTGCGACGGCGTGGTGTGTGGCCATATCCACAAGGCCGAGATCCGCGAGGTGGACGGCCAGCTCTACTGCAACGACGGCGACTGGGTGGAGAGCCTGTCCGCCCTGGTGGAAACCCAGGACGGCGAGCTGCAGATCGTCTACTGGACCACCCTGCTCGATGCACCGGCCACGGCCAGCCGCCGCGCCACCGCCACGGCCTGACGCGGCTCGATGCGCTCGCCAATCAACTTGATCGCCCTGGCGCCGCCGGGGCCCGTCACCCACGCGGCCCGGCCGCAAGGAGCACGCATGAAGATCCTGATCGTCACCGATGCCTGGGAGCCGCAGGTCAATGGCGTGGTGCGCACACTCAAGTCCACCCGCCGCGAGCTGATCGCGATGGGACACACGGTGGAACTGATCACCCCGCAGGAATTCCGCACCATTCCTTGCCCGACCTATCCCGAGATCGCGCTGTCCCTTTTTGCCGGCGCCAAGGTCAGGGAGCGTATCCGGTCCTTCGCGCCGGACGCCCTGCACATTGCCACCGAGGGACCACTGGGGCTGGCGGCGCGCCGCCATGCGATCCGTGAGCGGCTGCCCTTCACCACGGCATACCACACGCGCTTCCCCGAGTACGTGCAGGCGCGCTTCGGCATCCCGCTGGCGTGGACTTATCGCTTCCTGCGCTGGTTCCACGGCCCGGCGCGCGCGGTGATGGCACCGACACCCGTGGTGTTGCAGGACCTGCGCAGATTCGGCATCACGCACGGCGTACTGTGGACCCGCGGCGTCGACCTGGATGTGTTCACCGCGCAGCAGGTCAACGTGCTCAACACGGCGCACCCGATCTTTCTCTATGTGGGCCGCGTCGCCGTGGAAAAAAACGTCGAGGCCTTTCTCGCGCTGGACCTGCCGGGCTCCAAGTGGGTGGTCGGCGACGGGCCGGCACTGGCGTCGCTACGTGCGCGCTATCCGGGTGCCAGCTACCTCGGGGTGCTGAGCCAGCAGGAACTGGCCAAGGTGTATGCTTCAGCCGACGTCTTCGTATTCCCCAGCCGCACCGATACGTTCGGGCTGGTCTTGCTCGAAGCGCTGGCCAGCGGCCTGCCGGTGGCCGCCTATCCGGTGACCGGGCCGATCGATGTGCTTGGCGACAGCGGCGCCGGGGTGATGCACGAAGACTTGCGCGAAGCTTGCCTGGAGGCGCTGCGCATCGACCGTGCCACCGCCCGCGCCCATGCCGAGCGGTTCTCGTGGCGTGCCGCCTCCGAGCAGTTCCTGACTCACCTGCAGCCACTGCCGGCCGTGCGCGCGGCGCTGAACGGCAACGCCGCACGTACCACTTCCGAACATGCCGACTCCGCATCGCCCGCCGTCCGACCCGCACCGCCCGCCAGCGCCCCAGACCTCGGCGCCAGCCCAGGACTCGCCGAACAACGACTACACGATTGAGCAGAATCCCCACAAAGGCAATCGCGGCCTGGCACGGGCCTGGCATGCCGGCATCAATTCGCTGTCCGGCCTGCGCTATGCGGTGCTGGAAGAGAGCGCATTCCGCCAGGAACTGACGCTGGTGGCCATCCTGACTCCCTGCGCCCTGCTGCTGCCAGTCGGCATTGTCGAGCGCATCCTGCTGCTGGGCACCTTGCTGCTCGTGCTCATTGTGGAGTTGCTCAACTCCAGCGTGGAAGCCGCGGTCGATCGCATCTCGCTGGAGCGCCACAGCCTGTCCAAGCGCGCCAAGGACTTCGGCAGCGCCGCGGTGATGCTGGCGCTGGTGCTGTGCGGCGGCACCTGGCTCGCCATTGCCGGACCGATCGTGGTGGACTGGCTGCGGGCGCTGGCAGYCTGAGGGTGGGCGATTCGGACGCCAGACAGGGCGTCCGTGGACGATACGGCATTGCGGCAAACGGTGATTGCTTATAATCGCCTTCAACTTACCGAATTGCCGCTCGCCCGGTCGCCCATGGAACCCAAACAGCAAACCGGCCCCCGCCGCACCCGGGACCGCATCCTAGACGTCTCCCTCCGCCTGTTCAACGAACTTGGCGAGCCCAACGTCACGACCACGACCATCGCGGAAGCCATGGAGATCAGCCCCGGCAATCTCTACTATCACTTCCGCAACAAGGACGACATCATCAACTCCATCTTCGTGCTGTTCGAGCAGGAGATGGAGCGCCGCCTCAAGATGCCCAACGACCGCAAGGCCACGCTGGACGAGAGCTGGGGCTACCTGCAGTACATGGCGGAGTTCATGTGGACTTACCGCTTCCTCTACCGCGACATCAACGACCTGCTGGCGCGCAACCGCATGCTTGAGACCAACTTCAAGCGCATCGTCGAGCAGAAAAAGCGCTTTGCGATGGAGATCTGCCGGCAGTTCCAGGAAGACGGCGAGATGGAAGCCAYGCCCGAGCAGGTCGATGCCATCTGTACCAATATGGTAGTGGTAGCCACTTACTGGCTGTCATTCCAGTTCGTCCAGCATCCGCGCCAGTACAACGATCCCGAACAGATTCGCGGCTACCTGCACGGCGCGAGTTATCACATCTTCTCGATCCTCGCCCCTTACCTGCGCGGCAAGGCCCGCCAGGCGTTCGACGTGCTGGCCCAGGAATACGCCGCCGCCAAGGCGGCACAAACAGCAAAGGAGAAAAAGTGAAGTCCGTTTGTATCTATTGCGGCTCCAGCCCCGGCAACCGCCCCGAATACGCCGCCGCGGCGCGCAACATGGGCAAGCTCCTGGCCGAGCGTGGCCTGGCGCTGGTCTACGGCGGGGGCAAGGTCGGGCTGATGGGTATCGTGGCCGATGCCGTGCTGGCACACGGCGGCACCGCGATCGGCATCATTCCCGATGCGCTGATGCAAAAGGAAGTCGGCCACCGCGGCCTGACCGAGCTGCACGTGGTGCGCAACATGCACGAGCGCAAGCAGATGATGGCCGACCGCGCCGATGCCTTTATCGCCATGCCTGGCGGTGTCGGCACCTTCGAGGAACTGTTCGAGACCTTCACCTGGCTGCAGCTGGGCTATCACGCCAAGCCGGTGGGGCTGCTCAATGTGGCGGGCTTCTACGACAGCATGCTCGGCTTCATGCAACACGCCGTGGACGAAGGCTTCCTGAAGCAGGTCCACAATGACCTGCTGCATGTGGCGCCTACGCCCGAAGGCATCCTCGACAAGCTCGCCAACGCGCCGCGCTTGCTGGTGGACAAGTGGCAGGAGAAGCGCGAGGAGACCTGATGATGCTCCCGGCGGCCGGACTCCGGCCGCCGGGGACTACATCGGCTTGAGGCCAAGCGCATTCACCATGCCGCGATAGCGGCTCAGCTGCGCTGCCTGCCAAGCCTCGGCCTCCTGTTCACTGCCCGAGCGCATCACCGTGCGCCCTTCCGACTCCAGCCGGGCCCGCAGCTCCGGCTGGGCCAGCGCCTGGCCGATAGCCAGGCGCAGCTTGCGCACCACGTCGTCGGGCGTGCCTTTACGCACGTAATAGCCGCCACCGATCACGTACTCGAAATCCGACAGCAGCTTGCTGTCCCGCAGGGTCGGGATATGCCGCAACTGCGCGGGCAGCGTCTTGGAAAAACTGCTCACCACCTTGATCCGGCCCTGCTTGGCCATGGCATCCATGCTGACCTGATAGGGCAGCACCGCGAAGTCGACCTGGCCACCGGCCAGGTCCTGCAGCGCGGGCGCGGCGCCCTTGTAGGGCACGTGCAGGAATTTCGCGCCGGTGCGCTGGCCCATATATTCCGTCAGCACGTGGTAAAGCGAGCCAACGCCAACGCTGCCATACGTGAGCGGCTTGGCGCCCGGCTTGCGTGCCAATTCGACGAATTCATCCAGTGTCCTGGCCGGCAGGTCACCGCGCACCAGGAGCACGATGGTGGCCTCGGTGATGGGCTGCACCAGCCGGAAGTCCTCGGGCTTGTATTTGGCGGACGCGTTCAGCAGCGGCGTCAGGATGACTTCGTTGGCGGAGCCATGCAGCATGGCGTAGCCGTCCGGCGGGCTGTTCAGCACGCGCATGGCGCCCAGCACGCCGGTGCCGCCCGCCACATTCTCGACCAGTACCTGTTGGCCAAGCGCCCGGCTGATGGGTTCGCTGAAGATGCGCGCGGAAACGTCGCTCGCGCCGCCGGCAGGATATGGCACCACCAGGGATACCGGCTTGAGCGTGGGATAGGCAGGGCCCTCGGCGAGTGCCGGCAAGGCGATGCACGCCATGCCGAGCACGGCCGCCAGCCATCGCATCGCACCGCGCGCCCCTTGCCGGTTCCATCCGCTGCCGGGCATCAAGCTGTTCATCGTTCCCTCCATCTTTGTCTCTGGCTTTTTAGTTTTTGTGCACGGCGGCCCTAGCCAATCCGGCGCCGCCAGTCTAGCAATGGCATTCTGGCCGCAGCAATGACAAAGAGAGGGTGAAATCGTTGCACGCAACGCAACGATTCCCGAAGCACGCCGTCCGCATCAGACCTCCGGAAAGTCCTTCACCACATGGCGCAGCATATTGCTCGCCGCGGGCGAGAGATGGCGCCCGGCGCGCGTAATGATGTGGTTGCGGCTGTTGTTGAGGATGGGATTGGCCAGGGGCAACGAGACCAGTTGCTTGAACTGTGCGCCCTTGAGCGGCACCGAGCGCGGCGTCATGATAAAGCCAAGCCCGAGCGCAGCGAACTCCCACAGCACCTTGAAGGAATTGGTGACCAGCATCGGCTTGAGGCTGATGTGCTCGTCCAGCTCGGCGGCCTGGATATGCTTGCGCACGCCGAACGACTCCACCAGCGTGGCGCCGGCATGCGGGGCAAGGTCGGAAAGCTTCAGCGCCTTGCGCGACTTCGCCAGCGGATGGTCGCGGCGCACGTGCACCCGGATCGGCGAGGCGCGCGAGAAGTGCGAGCGCAGGCGCACGTCGTTGGGCGGCTGGAAAGCGAAGCCGATATGCGCTACGTCGTCCACGATGGCGCGCACGGTGTCATCGGTGCCCGCCACCTGCATGCCGTAGGTCACCTGGGGATATTTGCGCATGAAGCCCTGCAGCACCGGTTCCAGCAGCAGGTCAACAAAGCCCTCGCCAAACACCAGGTTCACATGCCCGCCGCGCGCGTTCTTCAGGTTATTCACCTCCGCCAGGAAGGTGTCCTGCAGGTCCTGCTGGCGCCGCGCAAAGAGCGCCATCATGTGCCCGGCATCGGTGGCGACCACGCCACGGCCACAGCGCTCCAGCAGCGTCAGGCCGGCATCCTTCTCCAGTTTGGCGACCGCGCGGCTCACAACCGACGGATCCAGTCCCAGCACCTCGGCCGCGCCGCGCACGCTGCCGGTCTCGATGATCTGCAGCAGGCACAGAGCGCGCCTGCGATCCAATACGTCTTCCAACATTCACTCCTCGCGGGCGGCTGGCGCCGCCTCTTTTGCACAGGCAAGTATCGTTGCATGCGGCACAACGTTCCGGGTATTCGATTGTCATGGTTCCAACGGTCGGCAAGACTGAGAATCGGCGTTTTCCCTCACTTTTCCCTCACTTTTGCCGGAGACGCCGCATCATGACCCTCACGCCCCCGACCCTGGCCCCGCTTTCGGGCCCACTACCTGAGGAACTGCTGGCCCGGATGCGGGCGTGGCGGCACGATATTCACACGCACCCCGAAACCGCGTTCACCGAGCACCGCACCTCGCGGCTGGCCGCGCAAGCGCTGGCGAACATGGGCCTGGAAGTGCATCAGGGGCTGGCCGGAACCGGCGTGGTCGGCACCTTGCGGCGCGGCACCGGCCCCACTATCGGCCTGCGCGCCGATCTTGACGCCCTCGATATGCATGAGCTTGGCGATGCGCCGCATCGCTCCGCAATCCACGGCAAGATGCATGGCTGCGGCCATGACGGCCATACGGCCATGCTGCTGGGCGCTGCGCACTACCTGTCGCAGGACGAGGGCTTCAGCGGCACCGTGCATTTCATCTTCCAGCCGGCGGAAGAAAACGAGGGGGGCGGGCGGGTCATGGTGGAGGCTGGCCTGTTCGAGCAGTTTCCCTGCGACGCGGTGTTCGCACTGCACAACTCGCCCAACCTGCCACTGGGGACGTTCTCCACGCGGACCGGGACGATGACGTCCAACTCCGATACCTTCGAGATCGCCATCGTCGGCAAAGGCTCCCACGCGGCACAGCCCGAGGCGGGTATCGATCCCATCGTGGTCTCGTCGCAACTGGTGGCGGCGCTACAGGCCATCGTCAGCCGCAATGTCAGCGCGGTGGATTCGCTGATCGTCAGCGTCACGCAGATCCACGGTGGCGACACCTGGAACGTGATTCCCGAGCAGGTAGTGCTGCGCGGCACCTGCCGCTCGTTCCGGGCGTCCACGCGCGCCAGGGCCGAGGCACGCATGCGCGCGGTCTGCGAAGGCATCGCCATGGCCTCGGGGGCGAAGATCGAACTGCGTTATTTCGCGGGCTATCCTGCCTGTGTGAACACGGAGCGGGAGATGGAGATGGCGGCCAGCGCGGCGCGCCGGGTGGTGGGTGCGCCGCGCGTCGATACGAACTGCCTGCCGCGCACGGGATCGGAAGATTTCGCCTATATGCTGGAGCAATGTCCGGGCGCGTATGTGTTCCTCGGCGCCGCGCGAGAGGGGGACAACCCGCCACTGCATAACCCGTACTACGATTTCAATGACGAGATCCTGCCGCTGGGCGCTGCGTACTGGATCGAGTTGGTGCGGCTGGTCTTGAAGCCGGGGCAGTAGCATCGTCCGGGTCCGCTCAGAACGATGCATCCGACTCCCATCGGAAAGATTGCTCTTGCCCGGCATGCGACAGCCGTGCCTGCGGGGCGTTTCGACGGAGAATTTTCGCGCCAATAATCAGATTTTTCCCAAGAAAAGTTAGTCGTCAATCTTTTATAAAAAAGGGGCTTTTGGCCAGCACAATGGCGTTGTACGGTCTCTATCAGAACGATGAGCCCGGCCCCCTCAGGAAAGCGCTCTCTTCCTCCGTATCCCGCCGCCCCAGCACTGCATTGCGATGCGGAAAGCGTCCGAAGCGCCCGATCACCGCACGGTGCCTGATCGCCCACTCGACCACGTCCACCCTGCCCTCGCTCTCCTCGCGCAGCGTTGTCATCAGCTGCACGGCGATGTCCTGGTCGGCAAGCGCTTCGGAGTGCTCGAACGGCATATAGCAGAACATGCGATGGAATGGCGTTGGCAGCAGGCGATCGGCGCCGCTCACCACCATCTGGCGGGCCGTCGCCAACGCCTGCGCGTCAGAGGCGAAGCTGCGCGGATCGCGGCGAAAGACGTTGCGCGGTACTTGGTCCAGCACCACGATGCGCGCGCAGGCACCCTCGGGAGTTTGCACCCAGCCGGCATGGGCGCCGGCGTGCGTCGCTTCCCACAGCGGCAGGAAGGCTGCGCGCATGGTGGCGTCGAAGTCATCGGACTTGGTGAACCACTGCGCGCGCGAACTGTTCCACTCTGGCGAGCCGGCCGCGCCAAACCAGAAATCAAGCACGCGCCCGGCGTCGGTGGGCAAGTCAGTGACAGCGTCGAGATTCGTATTGGTCATGGCGTATTGGCGGATAGCCCGATCGATGGCGCATTGCCGTCAACGCGGTACATTGCGCATCCAGTCGGCGGTACCGAAGAAGGCCTGCATCAGGCGCAGTTGCAAGTCTTCGGGCAGGCCCACGTCCTGCATGGCCAGCGCCATGCAGCGCATCCACTGGTCGCGCTCGCTGGTGCCGATCTCGAACGGCATATGGCGCGCGCGCAAGCGCGGGTGGCCAAAGCGCTCGATAAAGTGATTGGGGCCGCCCAGCCAGCCGCACAGGAACCAGAACAGCTTGTCCCGCGAGCCATCCAGGGAGGCGGGATGCATGGAACGGAGCCCCTTGAACTCGGCTTCGAGATCCATCAGGTCGTAGAAACGATCGACGAGTTCACGCACGCGCGCCTCGCCGCCGATCAGCGCATAGGCGGTGACTTCGGTGGCGGCGGATTCTTCAGGTTTGGATTCGGTACTCATAAGACACTCGGGAATTCTTGAGGCACGGGCTGCACGAGCGGYGCGGAAACCGCTCAGGCTTCGCGCAGCGTGGCCAGCGCAGGCTGCCGCAGCACCTCGCGCAAACCCAGCCAGCCGCCCGCGAAAGCGCACAGCATGCCAGAAAACACGCCGGCGGGCACGATCCAGCCATTGAAGCGGAACGGGAAATCGAATACGAACTGCGACAACCCCCAGCCCACGGCAATCGCGCCCAGGCTGGCCAGCAGGCCCGCCAGGCCACCCACCACCAGAAACTCGGCGTACTGGGTCTGCCGCACCATCGCCGCGGACGCGCCCAGCGCCTTGAGCAGCCCGGCATCGCGCTTGCGCTCGTCGCGCGCGCCGGACAGCGCCGCGTAGAGCACGGTGACACCGGCCGCCAGCGTGAATACAAACAGGAACTCCACTGCCGCGATAACTTGGTCGAGCACGTCCTGGATCTGGCGCAGGATCAGGTCGGTGTTGACCACCGTAATGTTCGGGAATGCCGCCACCAGCTGGTTGCCCAGCGCGGCCTGCCGGGCCGGCAGGTGGAAGGCGGTGATGTAGGTCTGCGGCATGCCCTGCATGGCGGCGGGCGGCAGGATGACAAAGAAGTTCACCCGCATCGAGCCCCAGTCCAGCTTACGCAGCGACGTCACCGGCGCCTCCACCGACTGCCCGGCCACATCGAAGCGCAAGGTATCACCCAGCCGGATCCCCAGCGTCTTGGCGATGCCCTCCTCCACCGAGGCCCCGGCCTTGCCGCCGCCGAGCCAGTTGCCCGCCACCACGCGGTTGCCAGCCGGCAGCGCGTCGGTATAGGACAGGTTGAACTCGCGCTCGACCAGGTTGCGGGCACGGCCATCCGGGAAGCGCTCGGCGCGCACCGGCTGGCCGGCGATATGCGTCAGGCGTCCGCGCACCATCGGGTACAGCAGGTCGTCGATGCCGGCGTGCTGCAGCATGCCGGTCAGGGGCGCGCGCTGGTCGGGCTGGATATTGATGATGAAACGGTTGGGCGCGTCCGCCGGCGTGGCGTTGCGCCATGAGGAGATCAGGTCGTTGCGCGTCATGCCAAGCAGCAGCAGCGCCATCAGGCCCACCGCCAGCGCGACCGTCTGCAGCACCGTGACGCCGCGGCGGCGCTCCAGCACCGCCAGCGCGAAGCGCCAGCCCACGCTGCCGCGCGCCAGGCGGCCGCCGCGCATCAGCCGGGCCAGCAAGATCAGCAAGCCAAGGGCCAGCAAGGCGAACACGGCGCCCGCGGCCACGAAGCCGCCGGCGGTGGTCAGCCCCAGCTTGAGATCGCGGGCGGCCACCAGCAGCAGCGCCACGAAGGCGCCAAGGCCCAGCCCGTAGGCGATCCAGGTCGACACAGGCGGCGCGCCGATGTCGCGTCGCAGGACACGCAGCGGCGGCACCCCGGTCAGCGCCAGCAGCGGCGGCAGCGCAAAGCCAGCCAGCAGGACGATGCCCGCCAGCAAGCCCACCACGGCCGGCAGGACCGAGGGCTGCGGCAACGTCACGGTAAGCAGGTTGCCCAGCGAGAGCAGCAGCCCGTAGTGCGCCAGGTAACCCAGCGCCACGCCGGCGGCCGCGCCGCCGATGCCCAGCAGCAGGAACTCCAGCCCGAAGGCCAGCAGGATCTCGCGGCGCGACAGGCCCATGCACTTGTAAACCGCGCAGGCGTCGGTATGGCGCTGCATATAGCGGCGCGCCGACATGGCGATCGCCACCGCCGCGATCATCGACGAGAGCACCGCCACCAGCGACAGGAAGCGTTCGGCACGATCCAGCGTGGCGCGCATTTGCGGCTGGCCGGATTCGAGCGACTCGACACGGGTGTTGCGCAGCGCGCGCTTGTCGATCTCGGCGACTGCCCACTGCTGATAGGCCTGCGCGGCGGCGTCGGGGCCGGCTACCAGCAGGCGGTATGTGACCCGGCTGCCCCAGCCGACCAGCCCGGTGGACTCCAGGTCCGACAGCGGCAGCATCACACGCGGCGCGAAGTTCATGAAGCCGGCACCGCGGTCCAGTTCCTGCGTGATGATGCGTTCGATGCGAAAACCGCGACTGCCCAACTGGATGGTGTCGCCCAAGGCCACGCCGAGCGAATCGAGCAAGGCCTCGTCCACCCAGACCGTGCCTGCCGCAGGAATGCCGGTGGCTGGCGCATCCGGCCCGCCACGCTCACCCGCCACCTTGACCTGCCCGCGCAGCGGGTAACCGGTGCCAACGGCCTTGAGCGCGGCCAGTTGCGAAGCGGCCTCCGCTGGCACCGCGCCGGCCGTGCCCTGCGCGGCTGCCTTGGCCGGCGCGCGCGCGCTCGCCATGCTGGGAAAGGTGACGGTCTGCGTCGTGACCAGGCCCGCCTGGGCGGCGTGGCCGGCGAAGACGGCATCGAACGGCTGGTCGGACACGATCAGCACATCGGAGGCGATCATCTGGCGCGCATCGCGCTCCAGCCCGAGCCGCATGCGGTCGGCCAGGAAGCCCACGCTGCTGAGCGCCGCGACGGCCAGCACCAGCGCGAAAAGCAACAGGTTCAGTTCGCCGGCGCGCCAGTCGCGCCGCGCCATGCGCAGCGCCTGGCGCCAGGGCGAGAAGCGCGCCGGGCTGGCGCCGGACGGCATGGCGGCGGCGATGGCGGGAACAGTCCGGGAAGCGGGTTCTGAAGACATGGATCAGTTATCTCTTGTCCGTGCACGAGCATCATGGCGGCCTGCCGGGCAGGCCGCGCGGGTATCGATGATATCGGGAGATATCGGCAAAACAGCAAGCGGCAAAACAGCAGGTCCGGGCGCCTCGCCATGCTGACGGCGGATGGCTGGCGGACACTCGCCAACCGGATCAGGGCCAGATTATGGCGGCACTAGTGCCTGGGCTGGCGCCCGGCCGGCGCAGTGGCCGGCGCACGCTTGGCCAGGGCATCGCGCAAGCGGCGCACGCCGCGCCACAGCTTGGGCAGCAGCCACACCGCCACCAGCAACAACAGCGCCAGCACCACCAGGAAGACCACCGGCAGGAAAAACGCCAGCAGCAATCCGCTGCTGGCGGCTACATCTTCGCTAAGTGAGGCAGCCCAGTTCGAAAACGGTTCCGGGGATACATTGATCAGCGCGCGCGTGCCGGCCTTGGCAGCGTGGGCGGTACCGGCCAGGGTGCCGCCCACCAGCCCGGCGGCGACCATCCACTGCGGATCAAGCTGTCCGAACGCCGCGGCGGCCAGGATCGCACCGGCGGGAATGCGGATAAAGGTCTGGATGGTGTCCCAGAAGGAATCGAAGCCGGGTACCTTGTCGGCCACGAATTCGGCCAGGGCCAGCACCGCGGCCAGCGCGATCACCCACCACGACTCAAGCGCCTGCAGGCCGGGTGGCAGGTGCAGCCAGCCGGCGCGGCCCAGCGCGCCGGCCGTGAAGACGGCCAGGTAGAGGCGAAATCCGCTGGTCCAGGACAAGCCCGCAGCCAACGCGGCCGTTTCTAGCATGGCACTCCTTGCAGGGTCAGGGCGGCCGGCATGTAGCCCCGCCCATGACTGCAGTTTAATACGCGGGCACGCAAGCGGCCGGAAACCGGCCCTGGCCCGGCACCGGCGTCAGCTGCCTTCCTTGCCGTCGGGGCCGTACCAGGGGAGTGCCTGCTGGGGCGTCAGGATGCCATCGGGCTCGGCCATGGTGTAGCCCGGCAAGGCCTCGATACGGCGCGCGAAGGCAGGATCCGCCATCCGCGCCAGCAGCGCGTGCGCCCAAGGCGCGATCTGGTCGTTCTTGCGCAGCGCCAGGTAGTACGCCTCGCGCGTCAGCGGCACGAAGGCCAGCCCATGGGCCTCGGCATTCATGCGCAGGCCGAACCCCACCTCGGCGCTGCCGGCATGCACCGCTTCAGCCACTTTTTCGTTGCTGAATTCGGGGGTTTCGTAACCGACGATCTGGTCCGGAAAGAGGCCGTGGGTGGCCAGCAACTGGTCGAACAGCATGCGCGTGCCCGAACTGCGCTGCCGGTTGACGAAGCGCGCCCGGGTACGGGCCAGGTCGCGCAGGTCGCGGATCTGGCGCGCCAGGCCGGGCGTCACGATCAGGCCCTGCTCGCGCCAGGCGAGCCGGATCAAGCGCACGGCAGCCGGACGCAGCCATTTGCGCAGCGTCACATGCGCCACCGAGCCGGCGGTCTGGATCGGCGAAACGTAGAAGCCGGCCACCTCGGACTGCCGCTCCTGCAGGCAGATCAGGCCCTCCACGCTGCCGCAGAACACAGTATCGAGCTGCAGGCCGCCCGGCTCGTCATGCAGCGCGTCCGCCAGGACCTCCATGGCGGGGTCGTGGCTGCCGGAAAAACGGATGCGGGTCTGCGGCTGGGCGGCATCGTCGAGATCCGCCAGGAAATCCACCATCGCCTTCTGCACGATCGGATCGATGGATTCACGCAGGCGCCCTTCCGCGCGCAGCAAACGCTCGCCGAACAGCGTCAGCGTGGCACCCCGGCCACGCTCCATGTCCAGCATGCTGCGCCCGAGCATCTCCTCCCACGACCGCATCACGCCCCAGGCATGCCGGTAGGACAGCCCGATCTCGCGTGCCGCGCGATGCAGGGAGCCGGTCTCGCGCACGGCCTTGAGCAGCTGGAACACCTTGCCGTTGGAGCGTGGATTGTCATCCACGGCCACTACCGGAAACAGATCAAAGCGGAATGTCATATGAAACGCTTTTCATATTTACTTTAGAGATGTGGCTCATCGACAATCGAATGCCTTGATTTCCACGGTATTCGCCGCATTCTCACCGATCCTGTGAGTTGGTGGCAATTCTGTTTCTAAAAACATAAGACACGGAGCGACCATGCCGGGCTCAACCATCTCTTGCCTTTTTCATCACATCTCTGGCCGTACCGCCGCTTCCCTGGGCTTGGTTTGCCTGGTCACGCTGAGCGGCGCCACTGGCGCGCTCGCCGGCGAACTCAAGCTGGCTACCACCACCAGCACCGAGAACTCGGGCCTGCTCAAATTCCTGCTGCCGAAGTTCGAGCAAAAGAGCGGCGTCACGGTGAAGGTGATCGCGGTGGGGTCGGGCAAGGCGATGAAGATGGGCGAGATGGGCGACGTCGATGTGCTGCTGGTGCACGCGCGCAAGATGGAAGACGAATTCATGGCCGCGGGCTACGGGGTTAATCGCCGCGACGTGATGTACAACGACTTCATCGTGGTTGGGCCTGCCGGCGACCCGGCCAGGCTGAAGGGCGAGAAAGACGTTATCGCGGGCTTCAAGAAGATTCCTGCGGCCGGCAGCAAGTTCATCTCGCGTGGCGATAATTCCGGCACCGACGTGATGGAGAAGGATTACTGGAAGCAGGCCGGCATCGAGCCCAAGGGGCAGCCGTGGTATGTGAGTGCGGGGCTCGGGATGGGGGAGGTGTTGACCATGGCGGCGCAGATGCCGGGATATACCCTGTCGGACCGGGCCACCTATGGCGCGTATCGCGCCAAGACGGGGCTGGCCATTTTGCTGGAGGGCGATCCGAAAATGTTCAACCCATATGGGGTGATTGCTGTTAATCCAGTTAAGCATCCGGGGACCAACTATGCGGATGCGATGAAGCTGGTGGAGTGGGTTACCTCCAAGGAGGGGCAGGATGCTATTGCGGCTTACAAGGTGGAGGGGGAGCAGTTGTTTTTTCCTAGTTACAAGGGGAAGTGACGGTGGGGGGGTTAGGAGGAACGCAACCGTTGGCTCTTTTTGCGGGATTGGGAATTGGTTTGGGCGGTGTTGGTTGTTGTACCCAACGGGCCTGTCAGGAATTTTGTGTTTAGGGCATAACATGTCGCTAAGGAGCATGTCATGCCACGTAAAACGAAGACCAGTCAGGCTGCCGACCGTGAGCTGCCGACCATTCCCGAGGAGCTGATTGCCCATTTCGTAAAGGGCCCCATGAC